>JBEPXV010000101.1:0-6800 GCA_041641695.1 Gammaproteobacteria bacterium
TGGTACACCTCCGGCCGCGCGGCCAGCTCCTGGTAGCTCGAGTACGGAATATTGCGCCGCTCCGCCCAGTTGCCCACGGCTTCGAGATCGATATTGATCATGGCGGTGCAGTAGTCGCGCTCGTGCCCGAACGCCACCGCCTCGCGAATATGCGGGAAGAACTTGAGCTTGTTCTCGATGTACTTGGGCGCGAACAAGGACCCGTCGTTGAGACGACCGACATCCTTGACCCGGTCGATGATCTTGAGGTGGCCGTTTGCGTCGAAGAACCCGGCATCGCCGGTGCGCACCCAGCCGTCCTCGGTCTTGACTTCCCGGGTGGCCTCCTCGTTCTTGTGGTAGCACTGGAATACGCCCGGGCTGCGATACAGCACTTCGCCATCGTCGCTGATCCTGATCTCGACCTCCGGCGCGGGCCTGCCGACGGTGTCGGGATAGACCTCGCCGTCCGGCTGCAGGGTTATGTTGACCGCGGCTTCGGTCTGCCCGTATAGCTGCTTGATGTTGATACCCAGGGACCGGTAGAAGTCGAAAATATCCGGGCCGATTGCCTCCCCGGCCGTATAGGCAAGCCGAATCCGGCTCATGCCCATGGTGTCCTTCAGGGGCCCGTAAACGAGGATATTGCCGATGTAATATTTTATGCGGTCCAGCAGCCCGACACTGGCGCCGCGCAGGATATCGGGGCCGACGTTTCGCGCGATTGCCATGAAATAGTGGAAAACGGCCTGCTTGATCCGCGCGGTGTCATCCATGCGAATGTGCACCTGGGTCAACAGGTTCTCGAAGATCCGGGGCGGCGCGAAGAAGAAGGTGGGCCCGATCTCGCGCATATCGTCCATCACGGTGTCCGGGCTTTCCGGGCAGCTGACGCAGAACCCGGCGACGTAGGCCTGCGCGTAGGAGAACAGGTGATCTCCGACCCAGGCCATCGGCAGGTAGGCAAGGACTTCTTCCTTCTCGGTCAGACTGTCGAACTCTACGCCGTGGCGGGCCGTGATGACCATGTTGTCATAGCTCAGGACCACGCCCTTGGGCCGGCCGGTGGTGCCCGACGTATAGAGAATGATGGATGTGTCCTCGCCCTTGCCCATGGCGACCTGGTCGTCGAAGAAACCGGGGTTCTTTTCGAGAAACTCCCGCCCCTGGGCCTGGATCGATTCGAAGTCGTGCAGGCGGGTGTGGTCGTAGTTGCGCAGCCCCCGACGGTCGTCGTAAATGACCTCCTCCAGGGCCGGACAGCGATCCTGCACCTCCAGGACCTTGTCCACCTGCTCCTGGTCCTCGGCCAGCACGTAGCGGGCGTGGGCGTGCTCCAGGAGAAACTGGAACTCCTCAGCGGCGGCGTCCTGGTAGGCGGGAACAGGGACGCCGCCCAGGCACTGGGCGGCCGCCATGCCCCAGTACAGACGGGGCCGGTTGTCGCCGATGATGGCCAGGGTGTCGCCGCGCTGAAAGCCCCGCGCGGCCAGTCCGCAGGCCAGCTGACGGACTTCATCGAGCATCTGCGACCAGGTCCAGGTTTGCCAGATTCCGAGATCCTTTTCGCGAATGGCTGGACGGTCTGCAAACCGTTCGGCGTTGCGCTGCAGCAATTTTGGAAACGTATCCAAAGCTTGCTTGGTCATCGTGTTAATGACAGCTCCAAGAGGTGGTAGGAGGCCCGCGTGATGTGAGGCGAGCGCGCCATTGCGGGCTTTCGGACGCGAAATGGCGTCCCGCGCCCATCGAGTCTTTATTTTGTTAGTTTACTATAAAGGCAACGCACCGCAATTGCCATCCATGGCACGAAATCGGTGCACGCCACCGGCCTCCGGCCCGGGACCGGTCATCGCCCGAGCACCATGCCTTCCCGCCTCGGATCCGCGGCCCCGGTCAGCACGCCGTCGCGGATCCGAATGGCATGCAGTCCGCTGTTGTGCACGGCAAGCTCGATGTCATGGCCGAGCGTCCGCAGCGACTTCCGCCAGGCTTCGGCGCCCGTGTCCCGCTCCAGCTCGGTGGCGCCGTTGCGATTCACGAAATGCCCGAGATTCAGCGCCGCCTGCGGCTCCAGTCCCCAGTCCAGGATCGCGACCAGGGCGCTGGCGACGTAATTGATGATGCGGCTGCCGCCGGGGGAGCCGATCAGCAGATGCGGGCTCCCGTCCTCGAGAACAATTGTCGGCGCCATCGAGCTCCTGGGACGCTTGCCGCCCTGTACCCGGTTGGCAACCGGTTTGCCATCCACGCGGGGGCTGAACGAGAAGTCCGTCAGCTCATTGTTGAGCAGGAAACCGCCGACCATGAGCCGGCTGCCGAAACCCGTTTCGATGGAGCTGGTCATGGACACTGCGTTGCCGTCTGCATCGCGGATGACGAAATGACTGGTACCGGCCGGCTCGGTTTGAGCCATGTCGGCGTACCGCACCTGCAGGTAGCCCGGCGGCGCCCCGGGCCGGGCTTCGCCCATGGCCCGGTCCGGATCGATCAGCGCGGCGCGCTGCTCGAGATACTCCGGATCGAGCAGGCCGCCAACCGGCACCGGCACGAAGTCGCTGTCGGCCATGTAACGGGCGCGGTCCGCGTACGCCAGCTTCGCGCTTTCCAGATACAGATGAATGTCTTCGACACGCGGCCGTTTCCCAAGCTGGTGATGCGACAGCATGCCCAGGATCTGGCCTACCGTGAGGCCGCCGGAAGTCGGGGGGCCCATGCCGCAGACCTCGAAGCCGCGATAGGGCACGCATACCGGGTCCCGCTCGACCACCGCGTAGCGCTCCAGATCCCGCAATGTCATCAGGCCCGGGTTGGCGGCCTGGCGAACCGTCTTGACGATCCGGCGGGCCAGGTCGCCTTCATAAAAAGGCCGGCTGCCATCCCGGGCGATCCGTGTCAGCGTGTCTGCGAAATCCGGGTTCTTGAGCAGCGTTCCCGCCTGCCTGGGCGTGCCGTCGGGCTCGAAGAAGTACGACCGGGCGGCCTCGAAACGGTCCAGCTCGCGCTCCTGCGCCGCGGCGATGGACTTCGCGAGACGCGGCGAGACCTCGAAGCCGCGGCGGGCGAGATCCCGTGCCGGCCGGACCAGTTCCGCCCAGGGCCGGCGGCCGAACCGGCCATGCACCGTTTCCAGCAGCTTGAGAGTGCCGGGCACCCCCACGGAGCGTCCCCCCACCAGCGCCTCCCAGAACGGCAGCGGCTCGCCGTCGGCATCCAGAAAATAGTCCGGCCCGGCCGCCAGCGGCGCGGTCTCCCGGCCGTCGAAGGTATACAGGCGGCGCTCGTCCGCGTCCCAGTACAACAGAAAGGCCCCGCCGCCGATGCCCGATGACTGGGGCTCGACCAGGTTCAGCATGAGCTGCACCGCCACCATGGCGTCCACCGCGTGACCACCGCGCTCGAGCACCTCGTAGCCGACCCGTGCGGCGCGCGGATGGGCCGCGGCTATCATGAATTCCCGGGCGGTGACGGACTGCTTCGTCCCGGTCCCGGTGGCGGGCTCGGGCGCCGCGGGGGTGTCGGCCGCCGCGCCGGCCCCGTGCCACAGCGCCAGCAGACAGGGAAGGAGATAAATAATCGCTGATCTTTTCATTGTCGCTGCGCCCCGCTTGCATAAGGTCAGTTGGCCGCGCGGCGGCCCGTCGCGTCAGCCCGGTAGTGCCTGATAATAACCGTTGGCACTCACCACGCGTACCGGGACATCGAACAGCCGGCTCAAACGATCGTCGCTCAGCATCTCCGCCTTGGGGCCGTCGCCCACGATGCATCCGCCCGCCATCAGGATCACCCGGTCGATCTCCGGCGGAATCTCGTGGATATGGTGGGTAACCAGCAGTATGGTGCGACCCTCCTGCATCAGGCGGCGGATGACTTCCAGGTACTGGAACGTCGCCTTCAGGTCCAGCCCGCCGGTGGGCTCGTCCAGCACCAGGCGCCGCGGCTGGTGGATGAGGGCCCGTCCGAGCAGAAACCGGCGCTGCTGGCCGGTGGACATGGTGGAGAACACCCGGTCGCTGATGTCGTCCACGCCCAGCCATTCGACGATCCGCCGGGCGTTCTCGATCTGGGCTTCGTCGAAGCTCTGGTAGTCGTAGACGCCCACCGAGGCGTAATACCCGGACAGCACCACCTCGATCCCGCGCACATATCCCAGATAATGGGTCTGCAGGTCGTGGGAGACCACGCCCAGGCTTTTGCGCAGCTCCCAGACGTTCCACCGGTCGCGGTCCAGGATTCGCACGTGGGCACCGGGCTCGTGGACGGGGTACAGCTCCCGGCTCAAAAGCTTCAGCAGGGTGGTCTTGCCGGCGCCGTTCGGCCCGATGATGGCGGTGTTCTCGCCTTCCTCGATGGACAGGGAAAAGTCGTGGAACACGCGCGTGTCACCGCGGTAGACAGTAGCGTTGCGAATATCGATCAGGTTCATTGCTGCAATTTGTTGTTCCTTGTTCCGGCTGGTCGTCTGAGAGCGGGGAACCCGCCCTTCCGGGCGTGCCGGGATCCGGCACAGGATCGAACCGGGCTTCGCCGGCCTGCGCAAAGCGCTCTGCGCGCCACCACCGTCGCACCGCGGCCGCGGGTCTCGGAGATCGCACGACGTTATTGTAGCGGCGCGCTGCTCGGCGGGGACAGCTTGGCGGGAGGCCGGCGGCGCGCATTGCCAAGGCCGGCGTGTTCGGCAACAATGCAGCGCCACACGCCGCGCCGGACGCACCACTGACGAGCAAACCAGGGTATTCACCATGAGCATTGAGAAAGCGGGCCTGATCGGCGCCGGATTGATGGGCCACGGCATCGCCCGGAACATACTCAAAGGCGGCTTTCCGCTCGCCTACCTGGCCCACCCGGGCAACCGTCCCACGGACGACCTTCTCGAGCTCGGCGCCGTCGAGGTTTCGCGGCTCAGCGATCTCGTGGCGCGCAGCGACGTCGTGCTCCTGTGCGTGACCGGCTCGCCGCAGGTCGAGGAGGTCGTGCTGGGGGACAACGGCGTGGCGTCGGCCATCGCGCCGGGGCAGATTGTGGTGGACCTGTCCACCGTCGAGCCGGCCACCACCGGCCGGGTTCACACGGCGATAAAGGCGACCGGCGCGAACTACCTGGACATCCCGATGACGCGAACGCCGAAGGAGGCCGAGGCGGGCAAGCTGAATCTGCTGGCGGGCGGCGACGCAGTCACGCTCGACGCCCTGCGTCCCTTGTTGTCCTGTTTCGCCGAGAATATCTATCATGCCGGCCCGGTGGGCGCCGGGCATGCGCTGAAGCTGCTGCACAACTTCGTATCCCTGGGCAACTGCGCGCTGCTGGCGGAGGCGGTGGCCTGCGCGCGGAAAACCGATGTCGACATGGACACGTTTCTGGAGGTCCTTCGAACCGGCGGCGGCGACAGCGTGGCGTTGAAACGGCTGACGCCCTACATCACCAAGGGCGACGAGGCCGGGTTCCTGTTTACCCTGGGCAACTGCAGCAAGGACATGTCTTACTACACGGATATGGCCGAGTCTCTCGGTGCCCCGACCGCCGGCGCTTCGAGCATCCGGGATTTGTACGGCCGCCTGAGTGCGGATGGCGCCGCGGACCTGCCTGTGCCCCGGATGATCGACCTGCTCGGCCGCGACGCCTCCTGAAGGAACGATCAGTCGTCGAACAGGTCTTCCAGCCGCTTCCTGGCCGCTTCCGCCTCGGAATCCGGCCGGCTTTCGTCGTCCCGACCATTCGAGTCGTCCTGCTGGCCGAACAGCGATTGCAGCGCCTCCTGGGCTTTCTCCTTTTCCGGGTCGCCGGCGCCCTCGAAGGCGCGCGGGCTCGGCTTGAAGTGACTGCAGAAGTTCGCCTTGTCCTTTACCAGCACCTTGTCCGCAATGTCGTGATTACACTCGCCGACATAGCGCAGGTCATAGTGTCGGCACATCCGGCATACGTGGAGCTCGGTCTTGCATCCCGGGCATTCGGCAAAGCGCGAGAACGGCCGCGGCACTGCCTTGAGGCTCGCGCCGCACTTCCAGCATTTCAGTTGAGCTTGCTCCGGGGACATCGGCGCCGCTCGTCAACCTGCTCGTGTCTTTGCCTGTTCCCAGAGCTCCCTCAGGTCCTCGGACGACGCCTCCGGCATCTCCCGGCGCCTGTCCCGCAGGGCCGCTTCCACGCGCCGGAACCGGCCTTCGAATTTGGCATTGGCCCGCCGTAGCGCCTTTTCCGCATCCACGCCGCAGCGGCCCGCCGCCGCCGCGCAGGCGAAGAGCAGGTCACCCACCTCCTCCTCCAGCCGTCCGTGTTCCTCGCCTGAGTCAACCGCTTCCCGGAGCTCGTCCAGCTCCTCGCGACACTTGGCGAGAGCGGCTTCGGTATTCGGCCACTCGAAGCCCTTGCGGGCGGCGCGCCTGACCAGCTTCTGGGCACGCAGCAGAGCGGGCAGCGCCTGCGCAACGCCGTCCAGGGCGCTGTCATCCCCGCCCTTGCGCAGGCGCTCGCTCTCCTTTTTCGCCTCCCACGCGTCCCGCAGGTCGGCATCATCAACAGGCCGGCTTTGGTCGAAGACATGGGGGTGCCGGGTCACCATCTTGTCGCAGATCGCCGCGGCCACGTCGTCGAACCCGAAGACGCCGGCTTCCCGGGCCATCTGGGCATGGAACACCACCTGCAGCAGCAGGTCACCGAGCTCCTCCCGCAGGTCGCCCATGTCGCCGCGCTGAATCGCATCGTCGACTTCGTAGGCTTCCTCGATGGTGTACGGAGCGATGGTGCTGAAATCCTGCTGCACATCCCAGGGACATCCGGTGTCGGGATCCCTGAGGGCGGCCATGATCTCCAGGAGCCGGTCG
>JBEPXV010000102.1:0-6796 GCA_041641695.1 Gammaproteobacteria bacterium
TTCGATGCCAAACCTTCCGCAAAATTCCACCACCGGCCGCGCCGAAATCCTGGCGGCGGCGACGGACCTGTTCGGGCGGGCGGGGTTCAATGCCGTCTCCATCAGCTCGATCGCCAGCCAGGCGGGGACCAGCAAGGCGAACGTCTTCCACCACTTCTGCTCCAAGGAGGGACTGTATCTGGAGGTGATGCGCGCGGCCTGCAAGGTGTTCGCGCGGGCCCTCGACGAAGCACAGGACGCCTCGGGCGGCTTCGACGAGCGGCTGCGGGCCCTGATCCACCATGACATCGAGATCATGCGCGCCAATCCAGACCGAGCCCACCTGATTCTGCGCGAGGTTTTGGAGAGCGGTCCGTCCCGTGGCCGCGCGCTGGCCGGCGAGGTCTTCGACGACCAGTTCCGCGAGCTGGTGTCGATGTTCGAGCAGGGACGCGCCGCCGGCGCGTTTCGCGACGACGTGCCCGCGCCATTGGCTGCAACTATGATGATCGCCTGCAACGTGTTCCTGTTTCAGTCGCGGAACGTGCTGCGCCACCTGCCCGGCATCGACTTCGTCGACGATCCGGACCGCTACGCGACACTGGTCAGCCGTGTTCTGCTCGAAGGCCTGCACTGCCGGCCGGAACCTGCCGGAAAGGGAAACGAGAGATGAAAAAACGCATGTTCTTAACGATCCTCGGGCTCGTAATCGTGTTCGGGGGCATCTTTGGCTACAAGTGGTTCGTCGCCGTCAAGACCGCGGAGTTTTTCGCCAACCAACAGGCGCCGGTCGAGACCGTCACCGCAACCCGGGTCGAGGCCGCCACCTGGCAGCCCGTGATCAAGGCGGTGGGCAGCCTGGAGGCCGTTCAGGGTGTGGATATCACTGCGGAGATCACGGGCAAGATCATCGAAATCGCCGTCGAGGACGGCGCCGAGGTGGAGACGGACCAGGTGGTTGCAGGCCTCGATGCCGACAGCCTGCGCGCCGAGCTTCGCGGCGCCCGAGCCGAGGCCAGCCTGGCGGAGATCCAGCGCGACCGGCAGCAGCGGCTGCGCGAAACGAACGCCGTGTCACAGTCGGACTACGACCAAGCCCGCAGCCGGCTGGAGCAGGCGCGCGCGCAGGTCGACGACATCGCCGCGCAGCTCGAGCAAAAGACAATCAAGGCGCCGTTCAGCGGTCGCCTGGGCATCATCGAGGTGGACATCGGCCAGTACCTGCGCCCTGGCGATCCGATCGTCACCCTGCAGACCCTCGACCCGATCAGCGTCGATTTCACCGTGCCCCAGCAGGAGCTGGCACGGATCAATGTCGGTATGCCCGTCGTCGTTCGCACGGATGCATTCGATGAGCAGGCCTTCCGGGGCCGTATCACGGCGGTGAGCCCCAAGGTCAACCAGCAGACTCGTAACGTCGCCGTGCGCGGACGGCTCAGCAACCCCGAAGGCCGGCTGCGTCCGGGCATGTTCGTGGACGTCGCCGTGGAGTTGCCGCGGCAGGACGACGTTCTCACGCTGCCGCAGACCGCCATCACCTACAATCCGTACGGCGACTCGGTCTTCCTCATCAACGAGACGGCCGGCGACAACGGCGAGCCCGAGCTCACCGTCGAGCGCAAGTTCATCCGCACCGGCGATACCCGCGGCGACCAGGTACAGATACTTGACGGCGTGTCGGAGGGCGAGCGCGTGGTGACCAGCGGCCAGCTCAAGCTGCGCAACGGCTCCCCGGTAACAATCGAAGAGTCGCCTGAGCCGTCCAACAACCCGGCTCCCGAGCTGGGCAACCAGTAGTCGGCGGCTGAAGCGGCCATGCAATTCACGGACATCTTCATCCGCCGGCCGGTCCTGGCCACCGTGGTCAGCCTGCTCATCGTGCTGCTGGGCCTGCGCGCCTATCTGGGCCTGACGGTCCGCGAGTATCCGCAGGCCGAGAACGCAACGGTCACGGTCCAGACGATCTATACCGGCGCCGACGCCGATCTCGTCAAGGGCTTCATCACGACGCCACTGGAAACCGAGATCGCCAGCGCCCAGGGCATCGACTACCTGACGTCCACCAGCGTCCAGGGGGTATCCATCATTACGGCCAACCTGGAACTCAACTATGACCCGTACGATGCCCTGACACAGATCTCCTCCAAGGTCGACAAGGTTCGCGGCAACCTTCCCCAGGAGGCCGAGGATCCCACCCTGGACCTGCAGGTGGGCGATTCGACTTCGGCCATGTATATCAGCTTCTTCTCGGACGTGCTGGAACGCAACCAGATCACCGACTATCTAACCCGGGTGGTGCAGCCAAAGCTCAATACGGTGGCCGGTGTTCAAAGGGCCCGCATCATCGGCGCCCGGACCTTCGCCATGCGCGTATGGCTGATACCCGAGCGTATGGCGGCACTGGGGGTAACACCGACACAGGTCCGACAGGTGCTCACCGAGAACAATTTCCAGGCCGCGGTGGGCTCGACGGAAGGTCAGATGATCGCACTCGACTTGAGCGCTCGAACGGACGTGCGTTCCGAAGCAGCCTTCCGGGACCTGGTGATCAAGCGCACAAACAATGCCACCGTGCGCATCCGGGATATTGCCGACGTGGAGCTCGGCGCCGAGGACTACTCCTCCTCGGTGTTCTTCAACGGCCAGCCGGCAACGTTCATCGGTATCGATACGGCGCCGGGGTCCAACGTCCTGGACGTTATCGCGGGGGTGCGCGACATCTATCCACAGATCGTTGAGCAGATGCCCACCGGGCTGCAGTCGGAGATTCCCTACGATGCCACCGAGTACATCGAGGACTCGATCAACGAGGTAGTCAAAACGCTGCTCGAGGCGGTGATCATCGTGGTAGTGGTGATCTTCCTGTTCCTGGGCTCGCTGCGCACCGTGCTCATTCCGGTCATCGCCGTACCGTTGTCGATCATCGGCGCGGCGTTCATCATGCTGGTGCTCGGTTATTCCATCAACCTGCTGACTCTGCTGGCCATGGTGCTCGCCATCGGGCTGGTGGTGGACGATGCCATCATCGTGGTGGAGAACATCCACCGCCATATCGAGGACGGCATGACGCCCATGGACGCGTCCATCCAGGGCGCCCGGGAGCTGGCCAGCCCGATTATCGCCATGACCATCACCCTGCTCGCCGTGTTCGCGCCCATCGGGTTCGTCGGCGGTCTGACCGGGACGCTGTTCGCCGAGTTTGCCTTCTCGCTGGCCGGGGCAGTGATCGTCTCGGGCATCATCGCGCTGACGCTGTCGCCGATGATGTGCTCCAGGATTCTGAAAAGCCACGGCGACGGCTCCCAACAGGGACGCCTGGAGGCGTTCCTCGACCGCACGTTCGACCGCTTCCAGAAGCGTTACGAGCAACGGCTGCACGGCGCGCTCAACACCATGCCGGTGGTCCTGTTGTTCGGCACCGTCGTGCTGGTCAGCTGCTATTTCCTGTACACGACCTCGCAGGCACAGCTCGCCCCGGACGAGGATCAGGGAATCGTGCTGGTCAAATCCGACGGCGCACCCACTGCGTCGCTGGAGCAGACAGAGCTGTTTACCGGACAGGTTACTGAAATCGGCATGGATATGCCCGAGGTGGCGCGGATCTTTCAGTTCAACGGCGTGAGCTTCGGCGGCCCGCCCGCATCCAACACCGCGATCACCGGCCTTGCATTCAAGCCGTGGAGTCAACGGGAAAAGACCTCGGGCCAGATCACCACGGAAGTCCAGAACCTCGTATCGCGTATACCGGGCATGAGGTCCGCGGCGTTTCAACCGCCGGTGCTGCCGGGCTCCAGCGGCGGCCTGCCGGTGCAGTTCGTCATCGGCACCACCGACGAGGCCCCCCAGCTCTACGAGGTGTCACAGGAGATACTGCGCCGCGCGAATGAGTCGGGTTTGTTCATTTTCGCCACCTCGGACATGCTGTTCGACAAGCCACGCGTGGACATCCACGTAGACCGGGACATGGCAGGGGATCTCGGTATAACCATGGGCCAGATCGGCCGCGAGCTCGGCTCGATGATGAGCGGGGGATTCGTCAACCGGTTCAATGTGCAGGGGCGCAGCTACAAGGTGACGCCCCAGGTCACACGCATGGAGCGGCTGAATCCCGAACAGCTGCGCGAGTACCAGATCCGCACCGGAAGCGGCGATCTGGTGCCCTTGTCCACGCTGGTGACGTTGGACAAGACCGTCCAGCCCCAGAGCCTCAAGCGATTCCAGCAGTTGAACTCGGCAACGATCTCGGGCGTGCCGCGGCCGGGCGTTTCCCTGGACGAGGCGCTCGGGTTTCTGCAGCGCGCCGCGGACGAGACCCTGCCGCAGGGCTACTCGGTGGACTACGCCGGACAGTCGCGGCAGTTCGTCCAGGAAGGCAGCGCCCTGGTGGTGACTTTCTTCCTGGCAATCGCGGTCATCTTCCTGGTGCTGGCGGCGCAGTTCGAAAGCTTCCGGGATCCGCTGATCATCCTCGCCACGGTCCCAATGGCCGTGTCCGGGGCCCTGATCTTCACCAGTCTCGGGCTGACCTCGATCAACATCTACACCCAGGTGGGCCTGGTGACCCTGATCGGCGTGATCTCCAAGCACGGCATCCTGATCGTGCAGTTCGCCAACGTGCTGCAGCGCCAGGGCTATTCCAGGCGCGAGGCCGTGGAGCACGCCGCGGCGATCCGGCTGCGCCCCGTGCTGATGACCACCGCTGCCCTGGTGCTGGCGGTAATCCCGCTCATCCTGGCCACTGGCGCCGGCGCCGGCGCGCGTTTCTCCATGGGACTGATCATCGCCACCGGGATGACCATCGGCACGCTGTTCACGCTGTTCGTGCTGCCGGCCGTCTACCTGCTTCTGGCCCGCGAGCACAGTGCCGGGGATAACGGGACGGATCCGGCGCCGGGCCGCTAGCGGGCAGTTCCTTACAGCATGTTCGGTCGGGCGCCGGGCCGGCACCCAGACGCAGCGGCCGTCGTACTGAACCGCGCCCCGGGGCCCGCAGCTCGGTGGCGCCGACAACGTGCTACCCTTTGCCGCTGACACAAAGCAATCCATCGCGCTTACCGAATACCGCCCCATGGAGCATGACCTGTTGGCACAGATCCTGATGCTGCTCGCCGTCTCGGTGCTGCTCGTCTGGATTTTTCGCCGACTGCATCTCCCGCCGTTGCTGGGATACCTGTTCGTCGGCGTGGTCCTCGGCCCCAACGCGCTCGGATGGTTCGACAACCAGGACGCCGCGCACCTGCTGGGCGAGATCGGCGTCGCCTTTCTGCTGTTCGCCATCGGCCTGCATTTCTCGGTGCCCCAGTTTCTGGCCATGCGCAATGTGCTGCTGGGGCTGGGCGGTGCGCAGGTGCTGGTGGGCACGATCTCCGGCGCGCTCATCGCCTGGTGGATCGGCATCCCCTGGGAGGCGGCGGTGATCGTTGGCGGCGCCCTGGCGATGTCCTCCACGGCCATCGTGGTCAAGCAGCTCACTGACCAGTTCGAGCTGCAGGCCCGCCACGGCAACATGTCTCTGGGTATTCTGCTGTTCCAGGACCTGGCCGCGGTGCCATTCCTGGTCGCCATCCCCATCCTCGCGGCGGACGCGGGCAGCGGCCTGACTTCGGCCCTGGTCTACGCCGTACTCAAGGGCATCCTGGCGCTGGCGATCATGCTGGCAGTCGGGCGCCTCGCCCTGCGGCGCCTGTTCGACGAGGTTGCGGCCGCGGGGTCCGCGGAGCTGTTCACGCTCACGGTGCTACTGGTCTCCCTGCTCGCCGCCTGGATCACCAGCCTGCTCGGGCTGTCGCTGGCGCTCGGAGCGTTCCTGGCCGGTATGATGCTGAGCGAGACGGCGTACCGCCACCAGATCGATGCCGAGCTGCGCCCCTTCAAGGACATACTCCTGGGCCTGTTCTTCATTTCCGTCGGCATGGAGCTTGATGCCGCCGTGCTGCCGGAGCTGTGGCCGTGGATAGTGCTCCTGGTACTGGGACTGGTTGGCGGCAAGGGCGCCACCATCGCTCTGCTCACCTGGCTGTTCAGCAGAACAACGCGCGTGGCGCTTCGGACCGGCACGGTGCTCGGCCACGGCGGCGAGTTCGGCCTGGCCCTGCTGGCCCTGGCTCTGAGCACCGGGCTCCTGGACCGGGTCGACAGCCAGCCGATTCTGGCGTCGATCATCCTGACCATGCTGGCAGCCCCCCTGATGATTCGCTACAACGGACAGGTCGCCGAATGGCTGCTGCCCACCACGCCGGAACCGGACGTCCCGACCGGCGACATTGAGGCGGCGCTGCGTGACACCGAGCAGCATGTGGTGATCTGTGGGTTTGGACGGGTTGGCGGGCAGATGGCCAGCCTGCTGCGCGCCGAGGAGATACCCTACGTGGCCCTGGACCTGCGTCCCGAGCGGGTCAAGCAGGGCTGGCAGGCGGGCGATCGCGTCTTCTACGGGGACGCCGGCAACCGCGAGATCCTCCGGGCGGTCGGTCTGGAATGGGCCAGTGCACTGGTGATCAGCTTCAACGACGATGCCATGGCGTCGATCATCGTGCACAGCGCCAGGGCGCTGCGCAAGGACATGCCCATACTGGTTCGCAGCCAGGACGATTCGAACCTCGAGTCCCTGCTGGAGGCGGGCGCCACGGAGGTGATTCCCGAAACCCTCGAGACCAGCCTGATGCTCACCACCAATCTCATGCTGCTGCTGAAAACGCCCAGGGCACGTATCGATGACCTGGTCCAGAACATCCGCCGCAAGCGCTACGCTTTGCTGGGCCGGGAATGACACAACGAACGTGGTCGGCGCCCGGCTTCAATCTCGGAGGCCCCGCAC
>JBEPXV010000103.1:0-6748 GCA_041641695.1 Gammaproteobacteria bacterium
TCACCCACCGATGGCTCTCCTGGCTCAATATCAACGGCTATGCGGGCGCCGTATTCGACGGCGCGCTCGAAGTGGAGGATGCGGGCGGCAACAGGCTCGCCAAGAGCGGATACGACACGGCGCCATTCGTCGCCCTGTCCATCGAAGGAAAGTTCTGACTAAGTGTCGGCCCCTCGCTCCTGCGGGTCCCGGACGGCACCAAGCTCGAATGTCTCCCCGCGGCTGCGAACAATCAAGGTCTCGGTGCCCTCGACATCGCACACTTCGCCTTGATCCACCAGCTCGTAGAACACGGTTCGTGCAATCAAGGCCTCGATCCCGTCGCGCACCTCCACCACCGGCAGCGGGGTGTCCCGGGTACCGTGCATGCGGATGGGGTGATCGCGGTCCGCGACCACGATATCTCCGGTGTTGGTCTGAAACGCGATGTCAGACCCGTCCTCGCCCTGCCGCACCTCCATGCGAACAGCCAGGAGCGGCGCCACCTCGACATCGATCCGCACTTTCTCCACCGGGGTCACCAGGAAGTAATCCCCCCCGTCCCGGCGCAGCACGCGCGAGAACAGCCGCACCATCCGTTCCCGCCTGATCGGCGAGCCCTGGTGCCACCAGGTGCCGTCACGGCTGACGCGCAGGCCGATGTCCTTGACGTCAGCCGGATGCCACAGATGCACCGGCGGCAGCTCGTCACCGAGGCGCCCGGCGAGCTGCCGGAACAGCGAGTCGGCAGAGTTACTCATCCCGTGTCATGGCGTAACGGCATTCGCAGTCTTTCCATAACGGAATTGCAGCGCCTCGATCCGCGCCACGCGCCGACCTTGGGCTGTTTCGGCCTGCCATCGCTCGCCGGCCGCTCGACATTGACCGCCAAACAACAAAAGCCCGGGAGTCTCCCCGGGCTTTCGTGGTGGTGCGCCGCAAAACCGCCGTGGGACGGCTTACTTGTTGATCCGCGCTTCCTTGTACATCACGTGCTTGCGGGCAACCGGGTCGTACTTCTTGAATTGCAGCTTGTCCGGCGTGTTTCGTTTGTTCTTGGTGGTGGTATAGAAATGGCCGGTTCCGGCGGACGACACCAGCTTGATCTTGTCTCGCATAATTGCCTCCAGTACTGGTTCAGACCTTCACGCCCCGGGCGCGGACGTCTTTCAGCACCGCGTCGATGCCGTTCTTGTCGATGATCCGAAGACCCTTGTTCGACACCCGCAGCCGAACCCAGCGGTTCTCGCTCTCCACCCAGAACCTGCGATAGTGCAGATTGGGGACGAAGCTGCGCCGGGTCTTGTTGTTCGCGTGGGAGACGTTGTTCCCGCGCGTCGTACGCTTTCCGGTGATTTGACAGACTCTGGACATGGCTCGTGTTCCAAATTTGTAAAAAACGGGGCCGCTCCCCGGTGCTCCCGCCCGTGGGAGGCCGGGTTTATACCAAAATCCGGGGGGTAAAGCCAGCCCCCGGCGGTTTACGCCGCCCGGGCGACGTGACCGTTACAACAGGCCGCGCTCGGTGAAGCTCACCACCTCGCCATCCCCCACCACCAGGTGATCCAGCAGCCGGACGTCCACCATCGCCAGCGCCTCCTGCAGGCGACGGGTCAGGGCGCTGTCGGCGGCGCTGGGCTCGGCGACCCCCGAGGGATGGTTGTGGGCCACGATCACCGCGGCCGCGTTGTGCTTCAGGGCGCAGCGGACCACTTCCCGGGGGTGCACCGAGGCGCCGTCGATGGTGCCGCGAAACAGCTCCTCGAAGCGGATGACCCGGTGCTTGGTGTCCAGGTAGAGACAGCAGAACATCTCGTGGGGAAGATCCTGCAGCTTGCCCTGCAGAAAAACGCGGGCGCGGTCCGGCGAGGTCAGCGGCTCGCCGCGCAGCAGGCGCTGGGCCAGGCAGCGCTGGCCGATCTCGAGCGCCGCCTGCAGGGTCACGTACTTGGAATCCCCCATGCCCCGGCGTGCGCACAGCTCATGTCTGGACGCCGCGAGTAGCGGCCTCAGGCCGCCGAAATCCGCCAGCAGGTCGCGGGCGATATCTATTGCGGTGGCGCCGCGGGTGCCGGTGCGCAGGAATATCGCCAGCAGCTCTGCGTCGGACAGGGCTCCGGAGCCCTGGTTCATCAGCTTTTCCCTCGGCCGTTCGCTGTCCGGCCAGCTCTTGATCGTCATGGGATACCCTCCGTGGTTATGTATATCCAAGGTTCCATCCATCCGCCGGCTCCCCGATTCCAGAGCAAGACCGGCATGCTACACTTCCGCGCATTATGCAGGATCTCGCCACAAAACGCATCGTGGTCGGCGTGAGCGGCGGCATTGCCGCCTACAAGACGCCCGACCTCGTCCGGCGCCTCAAGGAGGCCGGGGCCGAGGTCCGCGTGGTGATGACCGAGAACAGCAAACGCTTCGTGGGTCCGCTCACCTTCCAGGCCGTCAGCGGCCAGCCGGTGCACCACCAGTGGCTGGATGCGGAAACCGAGTCCGGCATGGGCCACATCGATCTGGCCCGCTGGGCGGACCTGGTGGTCGTGGCGCCGGCCACCGCCGCCACCATCGCCAGGCTGGCCGCGGGCATGGCCGATGATCTCCTGACCACCCTGTGCATCACCACCGGGGCGCCGCTGGCCCTGGCGCCGGCAATGAACCAGCAGATGTGGGCGGCCCCCGCCACCCGGGCGAATGTGCGTACCCTGGCGGACCGGGGCGCGGCAATCCTCGGCCCGGGCGAGGGCGACCAGGCCTGCGGCGAGACGGGCCCCGGCCGGATGCTGGAGCCGGCGGAGCTGTTGCATGAGATCCGGGCCTTCTTTGGAGGGGGCGTACTGGCGGGCAGGCGGGTCGTCGTCACCGCCGGCCCCACCTGGGAAGCCATCGATCCGGTACGCGGCATCACCAATCACAGCTCCGGGAAAATGGGCTATGCCGTGGCCCGGGCGGCCGCGCAGGCCGGCGCCCGGGTGACCCTGATCTCGGGGCCGACCAGCCTCGCCCCGCCGCCCGGGGTGGAAACCGTTCCGGTTCTGTCGGCGCGGGAGATGCATGATGCCGCGCTGTCGGCCTGCGAGGGGGCCGCGGTTTTCATCGGGGTCGCCGCGGTAGCCGACTACCGCCCGGACCACACCGAGACGCAGAAGATCAAGAAGTCCCGGGACCGGATGCAGGTCAACCTGGTCCGGAATCCCGACATACTGGCAGACGTGGCGGCCCTTGCGGACCGGCCGTTCACGGTGGGCTTCGCCGCCGAGACCGAGAAGGTCGAGCAGCATGCCCGGGAGAAGCTGCTCAAGAAGAATGTCGATCTCATTGCCGCCAACGATGTCAGCGGCGACGACGGATTCGGCAGCGAGGACAACAGCCTGATGCTCATCGACCGCGACGGCGTGCACCCCCTGGGCCGGGCCACCAAGGTCGATCTCGCCCACCGGCTGATCCGGCACATCGCGGACAAGCTCAATGCCCCCGGTTCAGATAAAGATACTCGACACGCGCATCGGTAGCGAGTACCCGGTGCCGGAGTACGCGACGGACGGCGCCGCCGGGGTCGACCTGCGCGCCTGCCTCGACGCACCCCTGACGGTCTCGCCGGGGCAGACCCATCTGGTCCCCTCCGGTATTGCCGTGCACATGGCCGACCCCGGACTGGCGGCGGTGATCCTGCCGCGCTCGGGCCTCGGCCATAAGAAAGGCATCGTGCTCGGCAACCTGGTGGGCCTGATCGACTCCGATTACCAGGGCCAGGTGATGATCTCGATATGGAACCGCGGCGATGAGCACGTGCTCATCGAGCCCGGCGACCGCATCGCCCAGATGGTTTTCGTTCCCGTCAAACGGGTTCAGTTCGAGGTCGTGGACGACTTCCAGGCCAGCGCGCGCGGCGACGGAGGCTTCGGCCACACCGGGACGAATTGAGCCGCGACCCATGAAACGTGATTCGTGACACGTGCGGCACGGGGTCACGGTTCCGGAAGCGGCGCTCCCATGCCCGGCAGCGCCAGGTCCGGCCACCAGGCCACCAGCGCGAGACCCAGCACGGCAGTGAGCCCGAACACCACGGCGACGCTCCTGAAAGCGGCCCGGGTACCGAAGACCCCGGTGATCCCCGCCTTGAACAACAGGTTGGCCAGCGACGCCACCAGCACCACCCGCCACGCGTCCCCCGCGTCCATCCGTCCGGACTGAAACAGGTCCGCCACGGACAGGGTCATGGCATCGACGTCCGTCAGCCCCGAGACCAGTGCGACCAGGTAAACGCCCTCCACGCCGAACCGGGACTTGACGGCGGCCACCGCCAGAAGCACCACGGCAAACAACAGGCCGAACGCCAGCGCGGTCTTCACTTCCGCGGGATTACGATGCTCGATCTCCGAGCCCTCGCCGGTGTCGTCCCGGAGCATCAGATAGACGCTGCAGGCGCCCATGAACACGCCAAGGATCAGAAACGGGAGCACGGCGGTCGGCAGCAGCCCGGGACCGATGACGCCGATCTCGAGCAGTATTCGGAAATTCACCACCGCCGACGCCACCACGATCACCACGGCCACCGCCTGCGGCCGTACCCCGAGAGTCTTGCTCTGCCGGGCGTGGCTTACCGTGGTGGCGGTGCTGGAGATCATGCCGCCGAGAAGGCCTCCGACCAGGGCCCCCTTGCCGGTCGACATGCCCCTGTAGATCACGTAGGAGATCAGGTTGATGCCGACGATGAGCGTGACCATCAACCATATCTTGAAGGGGTTGAGCACGGCGAAGGGTCCGTAGGCCTGGTTGGGCAGAATCGGCAGCAGCACCAGTGCTATCAGGACAAACTGAATGATGGCGCGGAACTCGTCGGCGCCGATGCGCCGCGTAAACGCATGCAGGGGTGCCTTCCAGTGCAGCAGCGCGGCGGTGACCCCGGTAATGACGATCGCCGCCTCGGTGTGGCCGTCCACCAGCATGGCACCCACCAGGAACATGATCAGCGCCGCCACCTCCGTGGTGATGCCGTGCTCCCCCGACTCCAGGTGGCCGCGCCGCAGCCAGTTTCCCAGCCACAGCATCGCCGCCACCGCCAGCAGCCCGGCCGCCAGCAGCCATGACCCGTGGCGCGGCCCGGCGAAGGCGCAAAGGCTCCCGAGCACGGTTATGAGAGTGAAGGTCCGTATGCCCGCCGGGCGGTCGCTGCGCCATTCGCGCTGCAGGCCCACCAACAGGCCCAGGCCGACGGCAATCACGATGTCTTGCAGCAGTGCGAGCTCCATACCCGTCGATACTACAGGTGGTGCCCGGGAATGCCCACGTTGTCGGCGGCGCAGCCGGCTTGCCTGCCTGCGGATCGAGGCCCCGCCACCCGCGCCGGACACGGATCGGCCCTTTTGATATAATTCGGTCAGCTTCTTCCGCGTTCGCATTTCACGGTCTACGCCGGCTGCGCGCCACTCGGCACACTGGGCACCGGCAATCCACGCCGGGCACTCTAATTCAATACAACCAGCCAGTGCGGCTCACGAGGAACACCATGCCTGACACGCTGACTGTCACCGACAATCGTACCGGCAAGAGCTACGAGCTCGAGATCGAGAACAATGCCGTCCGGGCCGGCGACTTCCGCAATATCAAGGTCGACGACCAGGATTTCGGCCTGATGACCTACGATCCGGGCTATACCAATACCGCCGCCTGCCGGAGCGCGATCACGGAACTGGACGGTGAAGCCGGCATCCTGCGCTACCGCGGCTACCCCATCGAGCAGCTGGCGGAGCGCAGCACCTTTCTGGAAGTCGCCTATCTGCTGGTGCGCGGTGACCTGCCCACCAAGTCACAGCTGCAGAGCTGGATCAATAACATCACCCTGCACACCATGCTGCACGAGAAGACCAAGAAATTCATGGAGGGGTTTCATTACGACGCCCATCCCATGGGCATGCTGGTGAGCACGGTCGGGGCCCTGTCCACCTTCTACCCCGACTCCCGGGACATCGGCAACCGCGACAACCGGCTGCTGCAGGTATACCGGCTGATCGCGAAAATGCCCACCATCGCGTCTTATGCCTATCGCCATGCCAAGGGTTTGCCCTATGTCTACCCGGACAACGCGCTGAGCTACACCGGCAACTTCCTGAACATGATGTACCGGATGGCGGAGGCCCGCTACAAGCCCGACCCGGTGCTGGAGCAGGCCCTGGATGTCCTGTTCATTCTGCACGCGGATCACGAGCAGAACTGCAGCACCAGCGTCATGCGCAATATCGGCAGCTCGCATGCCGACCCGTACGTGGCCTGCGCCGGCTCGGCGGCGGCCCTCTACGGCCCGCTGCACGGCGGGGCCAACGAGGCGGTCCTGCGCATGCTGAACGAGATCGGCTCGGTCAAGAACGTCCCCGACTACATCAAGCGGGTGAAGGAAGGCGAAGTGCGGCTCATGGGCTTCGGTCACCGGGTCTACAAGAGCTACGACCCAAGGGCAAAAATCATCAAGGAAACCGCCCACCAGGTCTTCGAGGCGACCGGCAGGAACCCGTTGATCGACGTGGCGCTGGAGCTGGAGCGGATCGCTCTGGAAGACGACTATTTCGTGGAGCGCAAGCTGTACCCGAACGTGGATTTCTACTCCGGGCTGATCTACGAAGCGATGGAATTCCCCACCAGCGTGTTCACGGTGCTGTTCGCGATCCCGCGCACCGCCGGGTGGGTGGCGCAGTGGTTCGAGTCCATGGAGGATTCCGAGCTGCGCATTGCGCGCCCCCGGCAGCTGTACACCGGGCACGGCAAGCGGGATTTCGTG
>JBEPXV010000104.1:0-6717 GCA_041641695.1 Gammaproteobacteria bacterium
TTTCCGAATCCCGACGGCGCGCTGAAGGCCGGCCAGTTCGTTCGCGTTCAGGTCAGCGGCATGAGCCGTCTCGACGCGGTGGCCATCCCGCAGAAGGCTGTGCTGCAGGGGCCCGATGGCAAGTTCGTATTCGTGCTCGGCGAGGGCGAGAACGGCGCTCCCGTCGCGGAAACCCGTGCGGTGGAGGTCGGCGAATGGCAAAGCGGCGGGGACGGTGAAACCTGGCTCATCCGCTCGGGTCTCGCGGCGGGGGACCAGGTCATCCTCGACAACTTCGTCAAGCTGCAGCCCGGCGCGCCGGTCACACCGCTTGACGACGGCGGCTCGCCCCCCGCCACCGCCCAGGCGGCCGCCCCCGAGTAGCGGGCGGCCGCATCGTTCATGAAACGCGTCGTCCGGGGCCGCTCGCCGAAGGGGCCGGCCGCGCCAATCCAGTCGTCAACGGCCGCGGGCGTCGTCCACGTATGCCGCGGCATTGAGGCCGCCTCAAGGCAATAACCAGGGAGTCCGAATGCTGTCCCGCTTCTTTATCGATCGACCGATCTTCGCGATGGTCCTGTCCGCGTTCATCCTGATCGCCGGACTGGCCTCGATGCGCGTACTGCCCATCTCGCAGTATCCGGAGATCGCGCCGCCCACCGTCCTCGTCCGGGCCGTCTACCCCGGGGCGTCCGCGCAGGTGCTCGAGCAGACCGTGGCGGCGCCTCTGGAGAACCAGATCAATGGCGTCGAGGGCATGCTTTACATGAACTCCACGTCGACCTCCAACGGTGTGGTGGAGATCCACGTCACCTTCGCCATCGGCGCCGATCCGGACAAGGCGGCCCTGGACGTCAACAACCGGGTCAAGCAGGCCGAAGCCCGCCTGCCCCTGGAGGTCCGGCGCCAGGGGGTGACCGTCGAGAAGAGCTCCTCGTCGTTTCTCAAGGTCCTGGCCTTCCGCTCGCCGGACGGCCGCTTCGACGACATCTATACCAGCAACTACGTGACGTTGAATGTGCTGGACCGGTTGAAGCGCGTGCCCGGCACCACCGGGGTGCAGATCTTCGGCGCCAAGGACTACGCCATGCGGGTCTGGCTGAAACCCGACCGGCTCGCCAGGCTCAACCTGACCACCGGCGAGGTGGCCCGGGCGATACAGGAACAGAACGCCCAGTTTGCGCCGGGCAAGATCGGCCAGCCGCCCGCGGCGACGGGCCAGCAGCTCGTATACACCATCACCAGCCAGGGGCGTCTCGAGAATGCGGCCCAGTTCGAGGAGATTGTCCTGCGCACCGAGCCGGACGGCTCGAGCGTTCGCCTCAAGGATGTCGCCGACGTCGAGCTGGGCTCACGCGACTACGAGTTCATCGGCCGGGTCAACGGCCAGGCGGCCACCCTGGTCGGTATTTTCCTTCAGCCGGGAACCAACGCTCTCGAGGTGGCCGATGAAGTCACCCGGGTCATGGACGAGCTGTCGCCGCAGTTCCCGGAGGGGCTGGAGCACAGCGTGGTGTATGACACCACGCGCTTTGTGAAAGTGTCCATCCGCGAGGTCCTCAAGACCCTGGGGGAAGCCATGCTACTGGTGTTCCTCGTGGTGTTCCTGTTTCTGCAGAACTGGCGCGCCACCCTGATACCCTCCCTGGCGGTGCCGGTCTCGCTGATCGGCGCCTTTGCCGGCCTGCAGCTGCTCGGGTACTCGATCAATACCCTGACCCTGTTCGGCCTGGTGCTGTCCATCGGCATCGTGGTGGACGATGCCATCGTGGTGCTGGAAAACGTCGAGCGCAACATGGACGAGGGATTGCCGCCCCGCGAGGCTACGGTCCAGGCCATGCGCGAAGTGACCAGCCCGGTGATCGCCATTGTGCTGGTGTTGATCGCGGCCTTCGTGCCCATCGCCTTCATTGGTGGGCTCGCCGGCGAGCTTTACCGCCAGTTCGCCGTATCCATATCCATCGCGGTCGCCATTTCCGGGGTCGTGGCGCTGACCCTGTCACCCGCCCTGTGCGCGATGCTGCTCAAGCCCGGCGGACAGCAGCCGGCGCGCTTCTTCGGCTGGTTCAACCGCTTCTTTGCCGCGCTGACCCGGGGCTATACCGGCGGCGTGGCGTGGATGCTGCGGCGCAGTGTCGTCGGCCTGCTGCTGTTCGGCGGCATGGTGGTCATAACCGCCGGCCTGTGGAAGTACACCCCCGGATCGCTGGTGCCGGACGAGGACCAGGGCTACTACATCGCGTCGGTGATGCTGCCCGACGGCGCGACGCTGGAGCGCACCGACGCCGTGGTCCAGGAAGTGGTGGAACAGGTCCTGTCCAACCCGGTGAACGAGCACGCGGTAGCGTTCACGGGCTTCGACTTTCTGGGCGGCGGCTTTCGCAACAGCGCGGCCACCATCTTCGTCACCCAGAAGCACTGGGACCAGCGCGATGTCACGACCCCCGAGCTGGTGGGCGAGCTGTTCATGAAGACCGGGCATATACGCGAAGGCCTGGTCCTGGCCTTCAATCCGCCGGCGATTTTCGGTCTGGGCACCGCCGGCGGCTTCGAGCTGTACATCCAGAACCGCGGCCGCAGCGACCCGGACCAGCTCAATGCAGTGGCCCAGGAGTTCATCGCCCGGGCCAACCAGGACCCGCTGCTGACCAATGTCGCCACTCTCTGGCGGGCCAATGCGCCCCAGCTTCACGTCAACGTGGACCGTCCCAAGGCCAAGACCCTGGGCGTGCCCGTGGACGAGGTGTTCGATACGCTTTCCGCGACCCTGGGCACGTACTACGTCAACGACTTCAACAGGCAGGGACGGACCTGGCAGGTGCTGATGTCGGCCCATCCGGATTTCCGCCAGCGGCCCGACGACATCGGCGATATCCACGTGCGGTCGCGGCAGGGTGAGCGGATACCGTTGTCGGCGCTGGCCACGGTCGAGTATTCGTCCGGACCGGAAACCATGGACCGCTTAAACAATCTGCCGGCGGTGAAAGTGTTCGGCAACGGCGCGCCGGGTGTCAGCTCCGGACAGACGATCCAGCGCGTCGAGCGCATCCTGGCGGAAACACTGCCGGCCGGGTTCGGTTACGACTGGTCGGGCGCTTCGTTCCAGGAGAAGGTATCCGGCGGCGCCGGCATGTTGGCCCTGGTGCTGGCGGTGGTCATGGTGTTCCTGATCCTGGCCGCGCAGTACGAGCGCTGGTCGCTGCCCCTGTCGGTGTTGTTCTCACTGCCCTTCGGGACGTTCGGCGCGCTGGTGGCGGTCTGGGTGGCGGGCCTGACCAATGACGTGTATTTCCAGATCGGACTCGTGACCCTGCTGGGACTGGCGGCGCGCAACGCAATCCTCATCGTCGAGTTCGCAAACATCAGGAAAGCGGAAGGCCTGGGCACCGTGGCCGCCGTTCTCGACGCGGCGCGATTGCGCTTCCGCCCCATCGTCATGACCTCGATGGCGTTCATCCTCGGGGTCACGCCGCTGGCGTTCTCCAGCGGCGCCGGCGCCGCCGCCCGGCAGTCGGTCGGCACCGGCGTGATGGGCGGCATGCTGGCGGCCACGTTCCTGGCCATCTTCTTCGTGCCGTTGTTCTACCGCCTGATCACGGATCTGCGTCTGCGGCGCCCGAAGCCGGGGGTTCCCCCGCAAGGCGACTGGCGGCACCAAGACGCCGATAGCGCCGGGGCTTCCCGGGCACCCGCCGATCAATGAGCCACGTCGTCACATAAAGAAAGCAGCCCTTTTCACTCCAGAGGAGGGCAAGCTGGAGCGAGGAGGAGAGAAAACGCGGTCATTGCGAGGAGCGGAGCGAGGAAGCAATCCAGAGATGACAGTCCCTGTCACGCCACTTGGCCGCGACTGTTATCGCTGGATTGCTTCGCTACGCTCGCAATGACGCATTGGCGCGCATCAGAGGTTCACCAGCCCGCAACGGGCTTCATGGCGGGGCGAGCCGCCGGCTACTCCGCCGGGTCGAGTCTGATCGCCAGCGTATTGATGCCCTGCCGGGCGAGCTGCTTCTTGTGCAGCTGCAGCTTGCGCCGGCTCTGATAGGGGCCCAGGCGAACGCGGTAATGGGTGCCCTTGAAGCGGATCTCGACCCGCTGGATCGCCGACTCGAAGCCGGCCAGAGCCAGCTGCGCCTTCATGCTCTCGGCGTCGCGCTCGGAGCGGTAGGAGCCGGCCTGCAGGACATACTGGTACTGCGGCCGCGCCTCTGCGGGCTCGTCGTCGTCGATCAGCTCGCTTTCCGAGATGACCTGGTCGATGTTGGGCAGGACCTCGTGGTAGTCGAGCTTCACCCGCGGTGAAGGCTCCGGTGCCTGCTGCGGTGTGGTTTCCTGGGCCGGCGGCGGGGGCGGGTCTTCCTTCTCCAGCAGGGAACGGATGCCGCTGCCGAAACGCCCGGGCTCGTTCTCGAGGTAGCCCAGGTAAAGCGCCGTCAGCACCGCGCCGCATACCAGCCCGATCAGCAGCATGCTCCAGGAGCCACCGCTGCCGCCGCTACGCTTTTTCGACCTGCGGGATTTCTTTCTCCGTGCTGCCTGTGCCACGTTACATCGAAGTCGGGGCGGAGACGCCGATCAGGCCGAGGCCGTTGGACAACACCTGACGGGTGGCATGGATCAACGCGAGCCGCGCGTTGCGGCGGTCGGCGTCGGATTCGAGGAACCGGTGCGCGTTGTAGTAGGTGTGCAGGCCGTTGGCGAGCTCGCGCAGGTAGAACACCACCAGGTGCGGGTCGTAGCCGGCCGCCGCGGCGGCTACCACTTCGGGGTAGCGTATCAGGAGCTTGGCCAGGTCCTGCTCGTGCTCCTCCCCCAGCCTGGACAGGTCGACGTCGTCGAAGCGGTCCGGAACCATGCCCCGTTCCCGGGCCTGGTCGAACACGCTGCAGATCCGTGCGTGGGCATACTGCACGTAGTACACCGGGTTGTCGTTGGACTGCGATTTCGCCAGGTCCAGGTCGAAGTCCAGGTGCTGGTCTGGCTTGCGCTGTACGTAGAAAAAACGCGCCGGGTCAGTGCCGACTTCCTCGCGCAGCTCGCGCAGGGTGACGAACTCGCCGCTGCGGGTGGACATGGACACCTTCCGGCCCCCGCGGTACAGGACGGCGAACTGAACGAACTCGACGTGCAGCCGGTCGCCGTCGCCGCCGCAGGCTTCCACGGCCGCCTTGACGCGCGGAAAGTAGCCGTGGTGGTCGGCCCCCAGCACGTCGATCATCAGGTCGTAGCCGCGATCGAACTTGTCCAGGTGATAGGCGATGTCCGGGGCGAAGTACGTGGGGGTCCCACTTTCCCGCACCACCACCCGGTCCTTCTCGTCGCCGAAGTCGGTGGACCGGAACCACAGAGCGCCGTCCTTTTCATAGGTGTGCCCGGACTCCCGCAGGCGCTCGATGGTCCGGTCCAGGGCGCCGGACTCGTGCAGCGATGCTTCCGAGAACCAGCGGTCGAAGGTGACGCCGAATTCCTCGAGATCGGAGCGGATGTCCGCCAGCAGGAAGTCGCGGCCGGCTTCCAGGACGGTGTGGTAACCGGTATCGCCGAGGGCCTCGCGCATCCACGCGATGGAGGCGTCCAGCGAAGCCTCGTCCCCGGCGCTGAGCAGCTCGCGCTGGGCGGCGCCCGGGGCGCGCACGAGCGCCTCGCCGTGCCCGGCCCGGAGCTGCTCGGCGATGCGGGTGATGTAGTCGCCCTGGTATGCCTGTCCCGGGAAGGGCAGCCCCTGGCCGCAGCTCTGCAGGTAGCGCAACCAGATGCTCAGCGTCAGGATGTCCATCTGCCTGCCCGAGTCGTTCACGTAGTATTCCCGCTCGACCTGGTAGCCGGCGGCGCTCAGGATCCGGCCCAGGGTGTCGCCGTAGGCGGCGCCCCGGCCGTGGCCCACGTGCAGCGGACCGGTGGGGTTGGCGGATACGAACTCTATGAGCACCCGCCGGCCGCCGCCGTCTTCGCAGCGCCCGAAACGCTCGCCCTCGTCCAGGATGCGCCGGACGACCTCGAACTGGGCATCGCTGACGACGAATATGTTGATGAACCCCGGCCCGGCGACCTCTACCTTTTCGATCAGCGGGCTGTCCGGCAGGGCATCGATGATCGACTGCGCCAGCTCCCGCGGCGCCATGCCGGCGGGCCTGGCCAGGGCCAGGGCGACATTGGTGGACAGGTCGCCGTGGCCCTTCTGGCGGGGCTGCTCGAAACGCACGTCGACCGGGCCGTCGGCGGGCAGCACGCCCCGGTTGCGTAGCTGCGTGAGTGCGTCGGCAAACAGTCCTTGCAGGGATTCTTTCAACGGTGGCAGGCCATGCGAAAAAGTGGCGCGATTCTAACAGGATGAAATCCGTATGGTAGCGGAATCTCGAAGGCTGTCTGAATCGGTTGTTCAGCACTGTCGCGTCGCTGACCGATCGGATACGTCCGGCACTGCCGAGGGTTCCCCGGGGATCGGATACGCCGGGCCGGACATGGGCCGGGGGGGTTGTCGTCGGTACGCCGTGAATACATCCCTGTAGGCTCCGCAGCCGCTGTCCCTGCGGCTGAGGCCCGCCGACAACCCTCCCCGGCCTATGTCTCCAAGCATCAGTGGCGGATTGAGAAAGGCGGCCGTGGCTGATGCATCCTTGTAAAGAGCCGGGCCATTCACTGCGGAGCGGGCCTGCCCCTGACGGCTCAGGAACACTCTGAATGCCACAATATCAGTGGCGGGATACACTAGTATGATTGTCTATAGCGAGTTATTGC
>JBEPXV010000105.1:0-6650 GCA_041641695.1 Gammaproteobacteria bacterium
GCCAGGCCGCTGACAGGATAGAGCCATTCCTCGCGCAAATTGAGAGCCTCGCGCGACGTGACGAGCAGATTGACGCCGGGGGCGTGACGCAGTATGTCGGCCAGGAACGTCGCCTGGCTGAGGAGATGCTCAAAATTATCAAGTACCAGGAGCAACGCCTTCTTTCGCAGATAGTTGAGCAGTTGTGTTTGCGGCTCCTCCCGTCCGGAGAGGGAAAGGGAGAGGGCGTCGGCGATGGTGGCGGGGAAGGCGGTTGCTCCTACCGTGTGGAGGTCGACAAAGTGGGCGCCCTCAGAAAAACCGTCTCCTTCTTCGGCAGCCGCTTCAATGGCCAGCCGCGTCTTACCGACGCCTCCGGGTCCAACCACGGTCAGCAGGCGACAGGCGGGATCGGCAAGCGTTTCGGTAATGTCGGCGACTTCTTTCTCCCGGCCGATCAAAGGCGTTGGCTGAAATGAGAACTCTTCTATAGTCATGCTGCTTCCCATTATAGCGGCTCCCGGAGAAAGTCGAACGTGAATTCCGTCTTGGCGTCGTCTTCGCATACTTTGCCCGCATACTTTGCCCGCATACTTTGCCCGCATACTTTGCCCGCATACTTTGCCCGCATACTTTGCCCGCATACTTTGCCCGCATACTTCGCCACGGTGAAATCGAGGTCGTAAACATTGCCGCTCTAGCGGAGCGCATGTCGCTTCCGTTAATCTGTCTCTTATGGACGCACGCGAGGCGGCCGGGTATAATAAATTTGAATCGGTCCACCCGAGACGGGTGATGGCCGAGCACTTTGAGGGCCGGGAAGGCATCAAGACTACCTCCAAACAGAATTGACGAAGCACAACAACGGACGCCGTCAGAGCCGGGATCTATTTACGGTTTTTGCGGATTTTGAAATTCGCGTTGACGGTGGATAAGGCGTGTGCTATAATCTCAAGTCGCTTGGGTGATTGGGAGCCGAAATGACAACCATTATGGTTTGATTACCTCCTAATCAGATAACCAGGCACAGGCATCGGCTCCGGCCGGTGTCGGGGCAAATCTTTGTTTGCTCAGAACTTTAACAACTGAAGAGTGACAGAAACAAGAAGAAGCGGGCGACGACTTCGGAGACGTTAGCCAGAAGCGTTCGGGAGACCGGACGGAGACGGATGACGAAGAAGGAGTTGTCACCAAAACCCACAATTCCGAAATGACCCGACTCGCGAGAGTCGGACATTCTACGGAGAGTTTGATCCTGGCTCAGGATGAACGCTAGCGGCGTGCCTAATGCATGCAAGTCGAACGGGATTCAAGAGACTTGTCTCTTGATGAGAGTGGCGGACGGGTGCGTAACACGTAGATGACCTACCCCGGAGAGGGGGATAACCGCTGGAAACGGCGGCTAATACCCCGGATGTCAAAAGGGTTAGAGCCTTTTGACTGAAGGCAAAGGAAGCGAAAGCGACCGGCGTGCTCTGGGAGGGGTCTGCGGCCCATCAGCTAGTTGGTAGGGTAACGGCCTACCAAGGCAAAGACGGGTAGGGGGCGTGAGAGCGTGGCCCCCCACACTGGTACTGAAACACGGACCAGATACCTGCGGGTAGCAGCAGCAAGGAATATTGCGCAATGGGGGAAACCCTGACGCAGCAACGCCGCGTGGAGGAAGAAGGCCTTCGGGTTGTAAACTCCTTTTCTGGGGGAAGAAGGCTTATGATGAATAAGCTTGACGGTACCCCAGGAAGAAGGCCCGGCTAACTACGTGCCAGCAGCCGCGGTAAAACGTAGGGGCCGAGCGTTATCCGGAATTATTGGGCGTAAAGCGCGTGCAGGCGGGCGCTTAAGTCGGACGTGAAAGCTCCTGGCTCAACTAGGAGAGGCCGTTCGAAACTAGGCGTCTAGAGGGTGGTAGAGGCAAGTGGAATTCCCGGTGTAGTGGTGAAATGCGTAGATATCGGGAGGAACACCAGTGGCGAAGGCGGCTTGCTGGGCCAACCCTGACGCTCAGACGCGAAAGCTAGGGGAGAGAACGGGATTAGAAACCCCGGTATTCCTAGCCGTAAACGATGTCAACTAGGTGTGGGGCTCTGTAGAGGGCTCCGTGCTGCCGTTAACGCAATAAGTTGACCGCCTGGGGATTACGGCCGCAAGGCTAAAACTCAAAGGAATTGACGGGGGCCCGCACAAGCAGCGGAGCGTGTGGTTTAATTCGAGGCTACGCGAAGAACCTTACCAGGGTTTGACATGTCGGTGGTAGGGAAGCGAAAGCGGACCGACCCTTCGGGGAGCCGACACAGGTGCTGCATGGCTGTCGTCAGCTCGTGCCGTGAGGTGTTAGGTTAAGTCCTGTAACGAGCGCAACCCACGTCGTTAGTTACATGTGTCTAGCGAGACTGCCGGTGATAAGCCGGAGGAAGGTGTGGATGACGTCAAGTCAGCATGGCCTTTATATCCTGGGCGACACACACGCTACAATGGCCGGTACAATGGGCAGCGAAGTCGCGAGGCGGAGCCAATCCCGCAAAGCCGGTCTCAGTTCGGATTGCAGGCTGCAACTCGCCTGCATGAAGTCGGAGTTGCTAGTAACCGCAGGTCAGCCACACTGCGGTGAATACGTTCCCGGGCCTTGTACACACCGCCCGTCACGTCATGGAAGCTGGCAACGCCTGAAGTCGGTGGGCTAACCGCAAGGAAGCAGCCGCCTAAGGCGGGGTCGGTAACTGGGACGAAGTCGTAACAAGGTAGCTGTAGCGGAAGCTGCGGCTGGATCACCTCCTTTTAAAGAGCGTTGGTTGTTCCGAGAGGAATGACCACAACAAGCAAAACGGTGTATTCGCTTCTGACGGTTCTTTCCGAACCGGCCGTTTCTGTCACTCTTCAGTTGTTAAGGGCGAGTTTTAACAGCAAAATGCAAGGAAGGGTTGGAATGGGCCTGTAGCTCAGCCGGTTAGAGCGTTCCTCTGATAAGGGAGAGGTCGTTGGTTCGAGTCCAACCAGGCCCACAGAGAAGGGGATGTAGCTCAGCCGGGAGAGCGCCGCCTTTGCAAGGCGGAGGTCAGGGGTTCGAGTCCCCTCATCTCCATCGCTGAGTGATAGGGTTATACACAGAAACGATATGAACGAACGGGTGACATAGGAACGAAAACGCAAGGAGAGGGTGTGTACGGCCTGGCTCCTGCCGGGCTTTTTTTGTGTCACCGGCCGACCCCGATTAACAGACAAATACGTAGGCGATTGGTCATTGCTACTGGAATCTCCGGTGGCAACGACCAGCAGCCTACGGGCTGACTGGACAGCACCTTAACAAGAGAATAGCAGCGAGAAAGACGACGCATCCAAGTGAGACGTTCAACGTCTCCGTATCATATGTGTAAGCTACAAAGAGCGCACGGTGGATGCCTAGGCGTCAAATGCCGAAGAAGGACGTGGTACACTGCGAAAAGCCTCGGGGAGCTGTGTGCAAGCGCTATATCCGAGGATGTCCGAATGGGGAAACCCGCCGGGGCCAACCCCCGGCACTGTGGCCTGAAAAAATAGGGTTACAGAGGGAAACGAGGGGAACTGAAACATCTCAGTACCTTCAGGAAGAGAAACGATTCCCTTAGTAGTGGCGATCGAAAGGGGAAAAGCCCAAACCGCCGGTCATGAACTGGCGGGGTTGTAGGGCGTTGTCACAAGAAGCAACGGTTGGTAGTAGAAGCAGACTGGAAAGATGCACCACAGAGGGTGACAGTCCCGTAAACGAAATCGACCAACGCTTCGACGACGACCCTGAGTACGACGGAGCACGCTAACTCTGTCGGAAGCTGGGAGGTCCACCTTCCAAGGCTAAATACATTTGACGACCGATAGCGCACAAGTACCGTGAGGGAAAGGTGAAAAGACCCCTGGTAAAGGGAGTGAAAGAGAACCTGAAACCGTGTGCTTACAAACGGTCGGAGCACTATGCTCGGCGACTTCGGTTGCCGAGAAGGTGTGACGGCGTGCCTTTTGGAGAATGAGCCAGCGAGTTAATTTCAGTGGCAGGTTAAGGGAGAAACACCCGGAGCCAAAGCGAAAGCGAGTCTGAAGAGGGCATCAAGTCGCTGGGATTAGACACGAAACCAGGTGAGCTACCCATGTGCAGGCTGAAGCGAGACTAACCTCTCGTGGAGGGCCGAACCCACCAATGTTGCAAAATTGGGGGATGACGTGTGGGTAGGGGTGATATGCCAATCGAACCTGGAGATAGCTTGTTCTCTCCGAAATAGCTTTAGGGCTAGCGTTGCAGGAGAGTGTCGGGGGTAGAGCACTGGATGAGCTAGGGGGCGCAAGCCTACCGAACTCAACCAAACTCCGAATACCGACATTTGCTCTGCGGCAGTCGGACTATGGGAGATGAGTTTCATAGTCGAAAGGGAAAGAGCCCAGACCGCCGGCTAAGGTCCTTAAATCGATGCTAAGTGGGAAACGATGTGAGCGTGTCGAGACAGCCAGGAGGTTGGCTTAGAAGCAGCCACCCTTTAAAGAGTGCGTAATAGCTCACTGGTCCAACGCGCTTGCGCGGAAAATGTAACGGGGCTCAAGCATCGTACCGAAGCCACGGGGCAATCTTGCGGATTGTCTGAGGGGTTTCCTTCGGGAAACACCCAGGATGATGACGCAGGGTTGTTGGTAGGAGAGCGTTCTGTCAGAGAGACAAGCATGACCGAAAGGACATGTGCGGCTGACAGAAGTGAGAATGCTGGCATGAGTAGCGAGAAACATGTGAGAAACATGTTCCCCGTAAACCTAAGGGTTCCGACGGAAGGTTAATCCGCGTCGGGTTAGTCGGTCCTTAGCCGAGGCCGGAAGGCGTAGGCGATGGATATCCGGTTAATATTCCGGAACCACCAAGGTGGAGCGAAGGGGGGACGCAGCAGGGTAAGTCAGCCTCTGAATGGATTGAGGTGCCAAGCGGACAGGGCGAAGAAGGCGGTAGGGAAATCCGCCGCCAGAGCCTGAGCCGTGATGGCGGGCCACAAGAGCCAGAAGTGACTGAGCCGGGCTGCCGAGAAAAGCCCCTAAGTGATGAAACCATGGTGACCGTACCGCAAACCGACTCAGGTAGGTGGGTAGAGAATACCAAGGGGATCGGGAGAACCCTCGTTAAGGAACTAGGCAAAATAACTCCGTAACTTCGGGAGAAGGAGTGCCTGCGCAAGCAGGTCGCAGTGAAAAGGCCCTGCCAACTGTTTAACAAAAACACAGGTCTCTGCAAAGTCGAAAGACGACGTATAGGGGCTGACGCCTGCCCAGTGCCGGAAGGTTAAAGGGAGGTGTTAGCGGGCAACCGCAAAGCGCTGAACCGAAGCCCCGGTGAACGGCGGCCGTAACTATAACGGTCCTAAGGTAGCGAAATTCCTTGTCGGGTAAGTTCCGACCCGCACGAAAGGCGTAATGAGTGGGGCACTGTCTCAACGAGGGACCCGGCGAAGATTGAAGGACGTGTAAAGATGCGCGTTACCCGCAGCAGGACAAAAAGACCCCGTGGAGCTTTACTACAGCTTGACATTGCGCCCGGGCTTAGTCTGTGTAGGATAGGTGGGAGGCTGTGAAGCTGGGGCGCTAGCCTCGGTGGAGCCAATGGTGAAATACCACCCTGACTAAGTCTTGGCCCTAACCTGCCGCCGTTAGCCGGCGGGGGGACAGTGTCTGGTGGGTAGTTTGACTGGGGCGGTCGCCTCCGAAAGCGTAACAGAGGCGCCCAAAGGTTCGCTCAGGCTGAATGGAAACCAGCCGTAGAGTGTAAAGGCAGAAGCGAGCTTAACTGCAAGACAAACACGTCGAGCAGAAACGAAAGTTGGGCTTAGTGATCCCACGGCACCGTGTGGAAGGGCCGTGGCTTACCGGATAAAAGCTACCCCGGGGATAACAGGCTAGTCAGGTCCAAGAGTTCACATCGACGACCTGGCTCGGCACCTCGATGTCGGCTCATCGCATCCTGGGGCTGGATAAGGTCCCAAGGGTTGGGCTGTTCGCCCATTAAAGCGGTACGTGAGCTGGGTTCAGACCGTCGTGAGACAGGTCGGTCTCTATCCGCTGTGGGCGTAAGGGAATTGAGAGGAGCTGCCCCTAGTACGAGAGGACCGGGGTGGACAGACCGCTGGTGTGCCAGTTGTCGTGCCAACGGCATCGCTGGGTAGCTACGTCTGGCAGGGATAACCGCTGAAAGCATCTAAGTGGGAAGCCCGCCTCAAGACCAGTTCCCTCATCCCGTTAAGGGAGTAAGACCGCTGGGAGACGACCAGCTAGATAGGCGGCGTGTGGAAGTGCTGAGAGGCATGGAGCTAAGCCGTACTAATGGTCGAGGGCTTACGTGGCATATGATACGGAGATTTTGGATGTCTGACTCGCCGACCACCATCCACCGATGGTTGTCGGCAGATGTTCGCCATCAATAGATGGTCGTCATCGCAAGATGGCCGTCGTCCAAGTCATCCTAGATGGCCGTCGTCAGACCCGCTGCTATTCTCGAGACATCATACCGGTTTATCCGGTTTTCCAAAGAAAGGTTCTTTGGTGATTGGAGCGACGAGGGTACACCCGGTCCCATCCCGAACCCGGCAGTTAAGCTCGTCAGCGCCGATGGTACTTGGGGCGTGAGCCCCTGGGAGAGTAGGTCATCGCCAACGAACCTTTCTTTTTCTTTTCCT
>JBEPXV010000106.1:0-6650 GCA_041641695.1 Gammaproteobacteria bacterium
GCGTGCCCGCTGCGTGCAGCCCGCTGGACATGCCGGCGAGGGGGCCGGCGTAGCTGTCGTCGCGGTCCGGCACCACCGGCCGGCCCATCGCCCTGTAGGTGTCGAGGTTGCGGTTGGCGTTGATGATCACGGTGCCGGTCTGCGCCGCGAGGGTGTCCAGGACGTGCTCGATCATGGTGCGCCCGCACAGGGGGATCAGGCCCTTGTCGATGCCCCCCATGCGCCGGGCGCGGCCGCCGGCAAGGACCAGTCCCGTAATCGATGTCTTGTCGAATGCCATGTTGCCGGCGATTATAGACGCACAACCCCGGATACTGGTCAGTGCCGGCGGCGTTGTTTAAACTCGCAGTCATGAAAGTAAAGGTAAGATTGTTCGCGAGCCTGCGCGAGGAAGTCGGCGTCAAGGAGACCGAGATCGAGCTCGAGGACGGCGCCACCGCGAATATCCTGTGGCGGAAGGTCGTCGAGGACCGGGACATGCCATCGGGCGTCATGACCGCCGTGAACCTGGATTACGCCCAGCCGGACACGGCGTTGAGCGACGGCGACGAGGTGGCGTTCTTCCCGCCGGTCACGGGCGGCTGATGTGACGCTGGCCTGCGGCCACCGTACCCTGGCGTCGCTGTGGCGCACCCGGGTCGCCCTGTCCGGCGACCGACCGTTCCTGGTCTTCGATGACCTGGACGGCGGGGTCCGGCGGTTTTCGTATCGCGAGTTCGACGCCCTGATCGACCGGACCGCCGGCGTCCTGCAGCAGCTGGGGATCAGCCAGGGCGATCGGATCAGTCTGCACCTGGACAACTGCGTCGAGTTCCTCGCCCTGTGGTTCGCTGCCGCGCGCATCGGCGCGGTGATCATGCCCACCAACACGGCCGCGACGGTGGACGAGCTGGCCTACCAGGTCGGGCATTCCGGCAGCCGCGTCATGTTCACCCAGGCACCCTACGAAGCGGATGCCGAACGGGCGGCGGAGCAATGCGAGTGCGTCGAGCGCATCGTGATCTGCGGCGGGTCCTCCGCGGGCCGCCCGCTGCTGGATGAGTTGATGGCGGATGCGCCCTCGTCGCCGTCGCCGGTCGAGGTCGCGCCCACTGACGATGCCGCCATTCTCTACACCTCCGGCACCACGGCCCGGCCCAAGGGCGTCCAGGTCACGCATGCCAACTACGTCTATGCCGGGGAGACCGTGGCCAAGGCGATCCGCCTGGCGCCGGACGACCGGCACCTGGCGGTGCTGCCGCTGTTTCACGGCAACGCCCAGTATTACTCGACCATGAGCGCCCTGGTGAGCGGCGCCAGCATGGTGCTGTGTCCGCGTTTCTCCGCCAGCCGGTACTTCGCGGCCGCTGCCCGTCACGGCTGCACGGTGGCCAGCCTGTTCGCGGCGCCGCTGCGCATGCTCCTGGCACAGCCGCGCGACACTGCCGCCCGCGACAATGATCTACGCGTGGTGATCTATGCCCAGAACATCACCCCGGCGCAGGAGCAGGAGTGGCTGGAGCGCTTCGATGCGCCGCTGCTGCAGATCTGGGGCATGACCGAGACCATGGGCCCACCGCTGATGAACCCGGTGGACTACGAGCGGCGCAACCAGTCCATGGGCCTGCCGGTGATGGGTTACGAGGTGGCGCTGCTGGACGAGGACGACGGATTCATCGAGGGCGCGGGCCGGACCGGTGAGATCGTGGTACGCGGCCTGCCGAGGTGGTCCCTGATGAAAGGCTACTACCGGAACCCGGAGGCCACCGCTGCGACCTTCCACGGCGGGTGGCTGCGCAGCGGCGACAACGCCCGGCGCGACGAGGACGGCTATTTCCACTTCGTGGACCGGGCCAAGGACATGATCAAGCGCTCCGGCGAGAACGTGGCGGCCAGCGAGGTGGAGTCGGTGGTCATGCAGCACCCCGCGGTGTTCGAATGCGCGGTGATCGGCGTGCCGGACGAGATCCGGGACGAGAAGATCAAGGCGGTGGTGGTGCTGAAGTCGGGCGAGGACGCCGATGCCGAGGTCCTGCGTGCGTGGTGCGCGGCGCGGCTGTCGAAGTTCCGCGTACCCGAGATCTTCGAGTTCCGTGATAGCCTGCCGCGCACGTCCGTCGGCAAGATCCAGAAACATATCCTGCGTCGGCAGCATGACGAGCAGGGCGGCTGATCCCGCCGTGGTGAGCCTGGCGCTGCTGCAGCCCGCTGGCTGACACCGAGCGCGGTGATTGGCGTCGGCGGGCAGCGCAGCCAGTCAAGCTCCGGCCGCGGTTCCACCTGCCGGGAAAATATCGCGATCCAGCCACTGCTGTGCCACAAGTTCCCTCTCCCCCGGGTTGGAGTGAGGGTAACGAACCGCGGTATCGCCCCTATTTCCTCGACCCTCATCCTGTCCTTCTCCCGGAGGGAGAAGGAACGTTCTTTTCAGGTTTTCCATGTCCGGCACCATCGCTATGATCGCTATCCGTTGAAAACACGGCCCTCGTGGCGCAACGAAGGCAACGATAGTGGGCCAGCGGTGCCCATCTAGCCTTCAGGCCGGTATCCGATCCAGTGGTAGGTGGCGCCTTCCGAGGCGCCGTCGTTGGTGGCCACGCAATGCAGGGCCGCGAACCATTCCCTCAGCTCGCCGTCCGCAACCAGGTACTTTTCGGGGAAATCCGGGCGCTCGAGACGCTTGCGGCTGTTGAAGGTCTTGAAGAACAGCACGCCGCCCGGCTTCAGAGACCGGCAAATGGGGCCGACGAGGCCGCGGTTCAGGTAATGGAACAGGAGCACCAGATCGAACGCGGCTTCCGGCAGAGACAGGCGGTCGAGGTCCGCCACCACCAGCATGGGGTCCAGATCGTTGGCCTGCGCCTTGAGCCGGCACAGTCGCAGGCCCGCCTCACTGCCGTCGACGATGATGCTCCGATACCCCAGCTGTGCGGCGAAAAGCCCGTTGTTGCCGGTCCCGCCGGCCAGGTCGATGCACAGACCGCCGGAGGCCAGGAGCTGCCTGTGCTCAAGCAGCAGTGGATCGGGCTCGATTGAGTCGGAAGACGGCCGGTCCGCATACTTGGCGTTCCATCGATCGATGTCCTCGCGCATCGGTCAGGCGTCGCGGTCCCGTTCCCAGTCTCCCGACTTGCCCCCTGACTTCTTCTGCAGCTGCACATCGGTGATCGTCATGCCCCGGTCGACGGCCTTGCACATGTCGTAGATCGTGAGCAGGGCGATCTGCACCGCCGTCAACGCTTCCATCTCGACGCCGGTCTGGGCCGTGGTCTCCACGGTCGCCGTGCAGGATACGCGCTGCTCCCCGGGCTCCGGGACGAGCTGGATATCGACGCGGGTAATCGCGATCGGGTGGCACAGGGGAATCAGCTCGGAGGTCCGCTTGGCCGCCATTATCCCGGCGACCCGCGCGATGCCCAGCACGTCGCCCTTCTTGTGGCCGCCCGCTGTGATGAGCGCCAAGGTGTCCGGCTGCATGACGATGCAGCCGCCCGCCACCGCCACCCGCCGCGTCGTGTCCTTGCCGCCGACGTCCACCATGTGGGCGTCACCGGAGGTATTGAAATGAGTCAGTTTTCCGGACAAGTCGTTCACGCAGATGGTTCAGGGTCGGGAGACGCCGCAACGTCGCAATACGCATTGTACCGGCTGAGCGAAGCCGGGGCAGCCGGTCCCGATAGCCGGCGGTGTCCATGGAATCACCTCGTCGCAATCCGTTGCAGGTGCCCGCGTCCTCCACGGTATTCGGGCGATAGTCGTGCCTGAAAGACTGCCGGACCCTGCACCGCCCGGCAGCTCCAGATCGTTCGTCATCGATCTCGGGTCTCAAACGTGGGAAAATTTCCCAAAATGGTCCCCGAACGGCGCTGGCTTTGTCGGGTGTACCCGGCCGCTGATCATCGCAATCGCGCCGATGATCAGACGTGGTGCGGCATTCATCCCAGCCAGAAACCGGGCGGTCTGACCTGCTTTACGCTTTAAGTCATGTTCCACGGCGATTCGAACGCCCAGTGCGTGGACGATCGCTCCAGCTACCGTTAACCATTTATTTCGGAGATTGTCATGAGGCTTAGAACCGTACTTTCACTGATTCTGATCGCCGCGTTCGGCGCGGGTCTGGCGGCCTGCGGCGGCGGCAGTGTGTCCTCGGGCAGCGGCAGCGGCAGCGGCGGCACCGGGGCGAGCTCGAGCATCGTCGTGCAGTCGCCCAGAAGCGCAAGTGCGTTCGAGTACCAGGGCAGCGGCCACCATGATACGAGTCTGGCGGCGGCAATCTCGGACTTCCTCATCAGTGAGGCGCTGGCTCAGGCTTTGGAAGAAGTGGTCCTGTTCGACTCGTCCGGAAATGAAGTGGGTAGAGGGACTACCGACGAGTCAGGTCAGATCGCTTTTGGCGTCAATTCAGGAACCTATTATGTGTGCATTGGCGACCCCGAGGTTGTAGGTGACCCGGCGGCATCGGCAAACTGCACCCCGGTCTCTGTCGATGATGACACGGTGGTACTGGTCACCCTGGATCTCGTCGCAGGCCAATTGCAGGCTATCGTGGAAGACCTGAGGTCGGAAGAAGCTATTGTCGAGGACCCGGAAAGCCCGGGTAACGCCGATAAGCTTTTGATTTGCCACAAAGACATGTTCACGCTCTCCGTTGCCCGGCCGGCAGCAGTCAGTGGCCACATGGCGCACGGCGATTATCACGGCCCGTGCCGAGATACGGCGGGCGGCGGCGACGATGACAACATCGAAAGCGCCTCGGACAACGGCAACAATGGCCGGCGCGGTCCGCCGGATAACGTCGGTCGCCCGGATAATGTCGGTCCTCCGAATGGAGACGACGACGAAGCTTGATCACTGGTCCCAATGGAGTTAGTCATGGGAGGGCTCTTTGCGAAGAGCCCTCTTTTTTTGGCTGCGCCGTCATCCCTGGCTTATCGAAGTCCGCTCACGTCCTGCCAGGATTCAAACCAGCGCAGCCGGTCCCGCAGCTCCACCACGTGGCCGACGATCACCAGGGTCGGCGCCTGCACGCCGGCTTTCTCGACCGCGTCGGGCAGGTCCGCCAGGGTGGCCGCGATCACCCGCTGCGACGGCGTGGTGCCGCGCTCGACCAGCGCCGCCGGGGTGTGGGCCGGCATGCCGCGGTCAACCAGCTCGCGGCACAGGATATCCAGGCCGGCCAGCCCCATGTACACCACGATGGTCTGACGGGGCTGTACCAGTGCGTCCCAGGCGAGATCCAGGGTGCCGTCGCGGGTATGGCCCGTGACGAAGATGCAGGACTGGGCGTGGTCCCGGTGGGTCAGGGGAATGCCGGCATAGGCGGCACAGCCGCTCGCCGCAGTGATGCCGGGCACCACCTGAAAGGGTATGCCGTGCCGGGCGAGTCCGTCGATCTCCTCGCCGCCGCGCCCGAAGATGAACGGGTCGCCGCCCTTCAGCCGCAGGACGCGCTTGCCCTGCCGCGCGTAGTCGATCAGGTACTGGTTGATCCGCTCCTGGGGAACGCTGTGATCGGAGCGGGCTTTGCCGACGTACAGTCGCTCGACGCGCTTGGGGATGAGATCGAGGATGGGCGGGCTCACGAGCCGGTCATGGAGCACGATGTCCGCCTGCTGGATGAGCCGCAGGGCGCGGAATGTCAGCAGGTCCGGGTCGCCCGGCCCTGCGCCCACGAGGAAAACCTGGCCGACCGGGGTCTCGCCCGGGTCGCGTTTCAGATGCTCGTCCAGTATCCCGGCCGCCTGGCGCGGCTGATTGTGAAACAGGAACTCCGACAGCTGGCCGTGCAGGGCCCGCTCCCAGAACCGGCGGCGCCCGTCAACGGTGGGATAGCGGCGCTTGACGACATCCCGGTAGCGGCCGATCAGCCGTGCGAGCTCCCCGAAGCGGTCCGGGATCATGGTCTCGAGGTGCCCCTTGAGCCAGCGCGCCAGCGCCGGCGAGCGGCCGCCGGTGGACACCGCGATGGTGACGGGGTCGCGATCCACCACCGAAGGAAAAATGAAAGTCCCCGCCTCGGGCTGGTTCACGACGTTCACCGGCACTCCATTGTCCCGTGCCAGGCCGGCGATGTGCTCGTTCACGGTCACCGAGTCGGTGGCGGCGACCACCAGGGCCTGGCCGGCGATGTCGTCGTCCCGGAAGGCCCGGGCGACGTGGTTGGCTCCGAGGGACGGTAATTCCGCCGCCAGCCCGGGGTCCAGCTCCGGGGCTATCACCGTGACACGGGCCCCGGCGCGGGCCAGCGTCCGCAGCTTGCGGGCGGCAATCCGGCCACCGCCGACCACCAGGCACGGCCGATCGTGAACGCGCAGGAAGACGGGCAGAAGCGGTGGTTGTTCCATAACGGCGGGCTTGGGAATTCCTTTACAATCCCGGCGACATCGACCGGCCCCGGCCGGCCATCCCGGCAAGCGAATACAGGTTCAAAAGTCTTATGCCCAGCGACGCGGAAAATCTCATGCGCTCGATTATAGAGCGTATTGCCACCGGCCCTGAAATGAGCAAGGACATTTCGGAGGACGAGGCCTACCTGGGCATGACGGCGATACTGGATCAACAGGTCGGAGACGTCCAGGCGGCGCTGTTCCTCATCGCACTGCGCATGAAGCGCGAAACGGACGCGGAGAATCGGGGCGTTTTCCGGGCACTGCTCGACCGCTCGCCGCGCG
>JBEPXV010000107.1:0-6649 GCA_041641695.1 Gammaproteobacteria bacterium
TCGTTGTCCGGAGTCAGCTTCAGGTGCCGGGTGAGGAATTCGCGCGCCTCCTTGTACCGCTCCTGCTGAATGCTCAGCAGCCCCGCCGACATCAGGCCGGTGGTGTTCTCGGGGTCGTGCTCCAGCAATTCCCGGAACTGGTCCAGCGCGGCAATGGATGCTTCCTCGTCGACCAGGTAGCGCGCGTAGCTGATCCGCACGCGGCTGGCCTCCGGCGCCGTTTCCAGGAAATCCACTGCGAACGCGGCAACCTGCTCCCTGGGATACTTGTTCTGGATCAGGTGGCCGAGCTTCGCCAGGGCCGCCTCGTCCCAGTCGGGACGCAGGACGAGCGCCCGGTCCAGCGACTCGAGAACGAGCTCGCTGCGGCCCACGCGATCGGCCAGGAAAGCCTGGGCGAAATGCGCCTCGGGGTTGTCCTCGAACCTGGCGACGATCAGCGCCATCACCGCCAGGGCATTTTCCTGGTTGGAAACCTCGCCGAGCATTCGCGCGACCCGGCTCAGCGCCGCGCCGTCCGGCTCGCCGTTTTGACGCAACAAGCTGATGAAATGCTCCCCGGCCTCCTCGATGCGGCCCCGTTCCGCCATGATCAGGGCCAGCGTCCCGCGGGACTGCTCGTGGTCCGGCTGCAGCTTCACCCACAGTGAGGCGGCTTCCTCGGCGATATCCAGTCGTTCGCCATCAAGCGCGATTCGCGCGGCGCGCTGCGCCACGCGCGGGTCGCGGGAGATGCGGGCCGCCTCCATCAGAGACTCTGCGGCGGTATCCCGGTCACCCCGGTTGGCTGCGATCTCGCCGAGCAGCAGCTGGTAAAGGAGGTCGCCGTCGAGCTTGACATTCGGCAGTGCCGGCTCCGCCGCCTTCGGCCCGGCGGGCGCGGATGGCGCGGGGGCTGCGTCGGCGGTGCGCAGCTGTTCGTCATCCCCGGCGGGGGCGAGCACGCAGCCCACCGACAACAGACCGGCCGCCAGGACCGCCACGATACGCACGTCCATTCTGGGAAATTTACTCAACTTGAAGAACTCGACCACATTGGTGGGCATGATACTGCTGACCTCGGCGAATATTGTACGCCTGAATACCGGTATAAGGATATTGTAGTATGGGGCTTGCGCTTCGCTGCGCAATCCGTGATCGACGCCGCCGGGCGGGCTCCGGATGTGCAGCCGGCCGTCGAGACGCAACCCGATCATCAAATAAGTGATTGATATTGAAGACAATTAAAAGCAAAAAAGGTTCCCGGCCGGCCGCCGATCCCGGCGCCGCAATCAATGACCCCGCCTCCGCACCGCGAGCCGCGCCATGCATCCGCTGATACTGATCGCGCTGGCCCTCGCGATCTGGATCATGGGCTACCGGTTCTACGGAAAATTCCTGCGGCTCGGCATCCTGCAGCTTCACGAGGATTTTTCCACGCCCGCCATGTCGCGCGCCGACGACCCCGAGTTCGAGCCGCGCGGGCGCTGGACGGTGTCCGTCTTCCATGCGGCGGCGTCCACCGGGCTGCTTTCCCTCATCGGCGCTGCCGTTGCCGTGGTCTGGGGCTGGGTACCCGCCTTCCTGTGGGTGGTGCTCGGCAGCATGATCGCCGCCACCGTACTCGTGGTGGGGGTGTTGTGGACAACCCTGCGCCGGGACGGGGACAGCCTCGCCGGCGTCGCCTTCGATCTCGCCGGGCTGCCCGCGGCCCTGGCGTTGTTCTTTATGGGCGTGGTGCTGCTGGTGCTGGTGGGCAGCACCCTGGGCATGGTGCTGGGCAACCTGTTGAACGCCCACCCCGAGACCACCTGGCCGTTCCTGTCGCTGTTTGCGGTCGGCGGCCTGCTGCGTGGCGATGTCCGGCAGGCGCCTCTGCGCGCCGCCGCGGCCGTGACCCTGTTCGTGGCCGCCTTCTTCATCGGGCAGCACTTTCCGCTGAGCCTGGCGGGAAGCTGGACGTTCAGCATCCGCGGCACGGAAGTCTTCGGCCTGCGCCACGAGCTGATCTGGGCGGTGATCGCGTTGATCATCGCCTATCGCGCCGCCTGCGTGCGGGCCAGCGAGGGCACGCACGGCCGGAGCATTCTGGGCGCGCTGCTGACGGTCCTGGTGCTGGGGCTGTTCGTCGCTGGATCCGCCTTGCAGGGCAACGCCCTGGATGCGCCGCAGTTCAACAGTGTCGCGGGACTGCCCCCGGCGCCGGTGCTGATCTTCATCGTCGTCACGGGCGGCGCCCTGTCGGGCATGCACGCCCTGGTCGCGGCGGGCTTCAGCGCCCGCAACCTGCGTCATCAGCAGGACGTGATGCCCGCCGGGTACCTGGGCGTGGGACTGGACAGTCTGGTGGCGGTGATGGTGATCGCGGCGCTGGTGACCGGCTTCACCGACCAGGAGATGTGGCGGAATGTGTACGGCACCTGGCCGGTATACGGCGGCCTGTATATCTGGGTGGATCTGGCCATCACCAAGATCTCGCTGGCCATCGGCGCGCTCGGCATTCCTCTCGCCTGGAGCGTCGGACTGGTGGCGGCCATGTGCGCGCTGCTGGCGCTGAGCATGCTGGAGACGGCACTGCGCATTCTCGGCGGCGCGGTGGAGGAGTTCGTCCAGGACTTCGAGTTCGAATGGGTCAATACCCCCAAATTCAAGCAGCAGGCCGCGGTGGCGCTGATCGGTGTGACTGCGTTTCTGATGTCCCAGACCCACGTCAATCTGCAGCACTGGCTGCTGGTGGGCATCGCCAACCAGTGGTTCGCCTGCCTGGTACTGGTGCTTCTCGGCCTGGTGCTGTGGCGGGCGCGGCGCCCGGCGCTGTTCTGCTGGGCGCCCCTGGCAGTGATCGGGCCGCTGACCCTGTGGGGCACCACCTGGATCATGCTGCAGTGGTACCAACAGGGCGACTGGGCGCTGCTTGCCGTGGGCGCCGCGGTTTGCCTCGGCGGACTGATCTTCCTGGTCTCCGGCGCCCGCACGGTCGCTCAGCTCCGCCGCCAGATGGCGGCGGACGCGGCCGTGGCACCGCGGTTCTAAGTACCGCTTGAAATCGGAACTGCTGGATTCTCCCGGTCCGTGCCCGGGCTCCCGAGGTTTGTCGGAACGGATCCCGACCCGCGCCACGCCGGGCCCGTATTAAGACGTCGTGCGAGGCGACGAAGCAATTCATAATTTACTGATTTACAAGCAACTTGTATGGCCGCGCCCCCCTGGCGATGGTAGAGTTGCGGGTGGGACGGGCGATTCCGCACTTGCCGGCATGACCACCTTTCTTGACCCAGGACAACTTCATGCCGCGCCCGGGACCTTTACAATATGAGAATATCGGCACAGGCGATTCGCGCCAACACACGCTGAACGCAAGATGCATCTACTGGCACTCGGACTCAATCACAACAGCGCTCCCGTGGACATCCGGGAACGGGCGGTGGTTACCGCCGAGCGCCTGGACGAGGCCCTGGAAAGCCTGCGGCGCGCGCAGTCGATTCGCGAAGCCACCATCCTGTCGACCTGCAACCGCACGGAGATCTACTGCCACCAGGAGGATCCCAGCCCGCAAGGGGTGATCCGCTGGATGTGCGACTATCACCAGCTTCCGAGCTCCAGCATCCGGCCGTTCCTGTACCAGCACCCGGACCGCAAGGCGGTGAGCCACGCCTTCCGGGTGGCGGCGGGGCTGGATTCCATGGTGCTGGGGGAGCCGCAGATACTCGGCCAGATGAAGGACGCCTTCACCGCCGCCAGGGAGCACGGCACCACCGGCAAGATCCTTAACCGCCTGTTCCAGCAGACCTTCACGGTGGCCAAGGAGGTGCGCAGCAACACGGAGATCGGCGCCAACGCTGTATCGGTGGCCTACGCGGCGGTCAGCCTGGCGCGGAGCATCTTCAGCGACCTGTCCCGCAAGACGGTCCTGATGATCGGCGCCGGGGAAACCATCGAGCTGACCGCGCGTCACTTCAAGAACGCGGGGGTGCGGCAGCTGATCGTCGCCAACCGCACGGTGGACCGGGCCCGCGAGCTGGGCGCCATCTTCGGCGCCGACCCCATCCCGCTGTCCGATCTGCCCGCCAGGCTGCACGAGGCCGACATCGTGATCTCCTCCACCGCCAGCACTCTGCCGATCCTCGGCAAGGGCACGGTCGAGCACGCCCTGAAAGAGCGCCGCCACAAGCCGGTGTTCATGGTGGACCTGGCGGTGCCGCGGGACATCGAGCCTCAGGTCGGCGATCTGTCGGACGTATATCTCTACGCCATTGACGACCTGCGCAGCGTGGTGGAGGAGAACCTCGAGACGCGCAAGGCCGCCGCCCGGGACGCGGAAAAGATTATCGAGTCGCAGACCCGGGAATTCATGCGCTGGCTGCAGACCCTGGATTCTGTGCCCACGATCCGCAGCCTTCACAACAAGCTGGACAGCATCTCCAGCGAAGAGATAGGTAAGGCCACCCGGCGCCTGAACGCCGGCGACGACCCCGAGCAGGTGATCCGGAACCTGGCTCGATCGCTGTCCAGGAAGTTCGCCCACAAGCCCGTGGAAGGCCTGAACCGCGACGATTCCGGCGAGCTCGCCGCCGCCGCGCGCCGTCTGTTCGGCCTCAAGGACAGCAATGACGCCTGAATTGCCGCACCCGCCTGAGTCGACCTGACCATCACGCACAGCACGCCGGTCGGGTAACCCGCCGGAACTTCCGCTTCACCACTTACTGCCCGCGAACCGGCCGGACCGCGTTTCACCGGACTGCCCGCGGTGGCATAATTCCACTGATCGACGTATGAATCCTTCCATCGAAGCCAAGCTCGAACATCTGACCGACCGACGCGAGGAAATCAGCGCCCTCCTGTCGGATCCGTCGGTGCTGGACGACCAGAACCAGTACCGCAAGCTGTCCATCGAGTACTCCGACATCAGCCCGGTGGTGGAGCTGTACCAGGCCTACCGTAAGCAGTGGCACGAGCTGGAAGCGGCCCGGGCCATGCTCGAGGACAGCGACAAGGAGATGCAGGCCATGGCGCGCGAGGAGATCTCCCGCCTGGAGCCGGAGATGGAGAAGAACGAGCTCGAGCTGCAGAAGGCGCTGCTGCCGAAAGACCCCGACGACGACAAGAACATCTACCTGGAGATCCGTGCCGGCACCGGCGGCGACGAGGCCGCCCTGTTCGCCGGCGACCTGTTCCGCATGTACACCCTGTACGCCGAGCGCCGCGGCTGGAAGATCGAGGTCATGAGCAAGAGCGAGGGCGAGCACGGCGGCTACAAGGAGATCATCAGCCGCGTTTCCGGCGACAAAGCCTATTCCCGGCTGAAGTTCGAATCCGGCGCCCACCGCGTGCAGCGGGTCCCGGAAACCGAGGCCCAGGGGCGTATCCACACCTCCGCCTGCACCGTTGCCGTGCTGCCGGAGGCCGAGGAGGTCGACGAGGTCGAGCTCAACCCCCAGGACCTGCGCGTCGACACCTACCGCGCCGCAGGCGCCGGCGGCCAGCACGTCAACAAGACCGACTCGGCGGTGCGCATCACGCACCTGCCGACGGGCGTGGTGGTCGAATGCCAGGAGGAGCGATCCCAGCACAAGAACCGGGCGCGGGCCATGAGCATACTGCAGTCGCGCCTGAAGGATGCCGAGATCCGGGCCCAGCAGCAGCAGGAGGCCGCCACCCGCAAGTCGCTGGTGGGCAGCGGCGACCGCTCGGAAAGGATCAGGACCTACAACTTCCCGCAGGGTCGGGTGACCGACCACCGCATCAACCTGACCCTGTACAAGCTGGAAGACGTGATGGGCGGCGACCTCGACCAGATCATCGAGCCGTTGATCACCGAGTACCAGACCGAGCAGCTTGCGTCGCTGGGGGTGGCATGAGCCGGCCGGCGGAGCGGATAACGCGGACCGTCTCGGGACTGCTCGGCGAGGCGATTGAGACCATCGCCGAAACCAGCGACACCCCGGAGCTCGACGCCCGCGTCCTGCTCCAGGCCCTGCTCAAGCGCGACCACGCTTGGCTGATCGCTCATGGGGGAGAGGGCGTCGACGACGCTGTCATCGACCGCTACCGGGCCTGGGTGAATCGCCGCGCCCGCAGCGAACCGGTGGCCTACATCATCGAGCGCAAGTCTTTCTGGAACCACGAGCTGAAGGTCACCCCGGACGTGCTGGTACCGAGACCGGAAACCGAGATCCTGGTGGAACGGGCTCTGGCCCGGGTGCCGCTCTCCGAGGCCGTCCACGTCGCCGATCTCGGCACCGGCAGCGGCGCCATCGCCCTCGCCATTGCCGAGGAACGCCCGTTGTGCCACGTCGTGGCCACCGACGCCTCGCGCGCCGCGCTGAAGATCGCGGAACAGAACAAAGGCAGGACCGGCCTGCGCAACATCAGCTTCTGCCACGGTGACTGGTACGAGCCGCTGGGGGACGACCGATTCACCGTCATAGTCTGCAACCCGCCCTACGTGCCACACTCACACTACGAAGCCGCCCTGGCCTACGAGCCGGTCGACGCGCTGTTCTCCGGCGCCCGCGGCCTCGACGCCCTGCGAAAGGTGATCAGTGAGGCGCCGGCGCATCTCGAGCCCGGCGGCTGGCTGCTCGTGGAGCACGGCTTCGATCAGGCCGAGGAGGTCCGGGTGATGTTCCGTGATGCGGGATTTGAATACAGCCAGACCACCGCCGACTAC
>JBEPXV010000108.1:0-6639 GCA_041641695.1 Gammaproteobacteria bacterium
AACCAGAACAGCGCGGCCATAATGACGATAGCGACCACCACGGTTACGACCTGGGTCTGTCGGATGGCGATGCCCTCGTCCAGGCCGGTCATCTCCTTGAACTCGAAAGCAGTAATGATGAAGCGCTCGCCGTCGGCGAAGCTCTGGTCATCCGGGCCGATGACGACGCGGATCAGGCCGGCGTAGACGAACATCACGCCCACCGAAACGATGGCAAACACGATGGGATTCGATCGCCTGCGGCGGTAGAACCGGAACACGTAACGATCCGTCGCCAGGGACATGGCGACTGTCACCAGGATGCCCACCGGCAGGGCCAGGAGCGCGGTCGAAACGGGATGGATACTTACGCCCTGGCCCTGGAGAAACCACGTGAACAGGATGGTCACCATGGTGCCGAAGGACATCAGCTCGCCGTGGGAGAAATTGGCGAAGCGCAGGATGCCGAAAATCAGGGTCACGCCGAGGGCGCCGAGCGCGAGCTGGGCCCCGTAGGCCGTCGCGGGAACCAGGACGAAATTGGCGAAAAGCGCCAGTGCGTTAATTAACTCCATTCAACCCCCCAGGAACGAGCGTCGCACTTCGGGATTCGCCAGCAGCGCCTTGCCGGTGTCGGTAAAGCGGTTTTGACCCTGCACCATCACGAAGCCGTGGTCGGCGATCTCCAGCGCCTGCCTGGCATTCTGCTCGACCATCAGAATGGCAATGCCGGTCCTGGCGATCTCGAGGATCCGGTCGAACAGATCGTCCATGACTATGGGCGAGACTCCCGCGGTGGGCTCGTCCAGCATGAGCAGCTTCGGCTTAGTCATCAGGGCCCGGCCCACTGCTACCTGCTGCCGCTGGCCGCCGGACAGCTCGCCGGCCGGCTGGTTGCGCTTCTCCTTGAGCACCGGGAAAAGATGATACACCTGCTCCAGGGTGTCGCTGATGTCGTCGTCCCGGATGAAGGCGCCCATCTCGAGATTCTCCTCCACCGTCAGGGAAACGAACACGTTGCGGTTCTGGGGCACGAACGCCATGCCGATTTGGACCCGGTCCTGGGGCGGCATGCTGGTGATGTCCCGGCCGTCCAGCACCACCGATCCCTCGCGCAGGTCGAGCATGCCGAACACGGCTTTCATGGCGGTGGACTTGCCCGCGCCGTTGGGGCCCACCACCACGGCGATCTCGCCCTTCTCCACGGTGATGTCGCAGTCCTCGATGATATCGGCGCCGCCGTATCCCCCCGTCATGCCGGTGGCCGAAAGGAATTTCATGCTTCCGCTCCCGCGGTGCGGCTGCGCCCGGTGCCGAGATAGGCTTCAATCACCTCTTCGTTGTTCTTGACCTCGTCCACCGTTCCCTGGGTCAGCAGCTTGCCTTCCGCCATGACGATCACCGGATCGCACATGCGGGCGATGAAGTCCATGTCGTGCTCGATCATGCAGAACGTGTAGCCGCGCTCCTCGTTTAGCCGCTGGATGGACGAGCCGATGGTCTTCAGCAGCGTGCGGTTGACGCCGGCGCCGACCTCGTCGAGAAACACGATCTTCGCGTCCACCATCATGGTCCGGCCGAGCTCGAGCAGCTTTTTCTGGCCGCCGGAAAGATTGCCGGCGAGCTCGCCCTCCAGGTGGGAGATCTCCAGGAACTCGGCAACCTCGTGGGCGCGCTCCCGGATCTTCTCTTCGTTCTCCTTCACCTTGCCGAAATTGAACCAGGTATGCCTGAGCTGCTCGCCGGGCTGCTCGTCCGGCACCATCAACAGATTCTCGAGCACGGTAAGTGTGGAAAATTCATGGGCAATCTGGAACGTGCGCAGCAGCCCCTTCTTGAACAGCTCGTGGGGAGCCAGGCCGGTAACGTCCTCGCCGTCGAGGTAAATGTGTCCGGAAGTCGGCTGGAACACCCCGGCGATGACGTTGAACAGCGTCGTCTTGCCCGCCCCGTTCGGGCCGATCAGGCCCGTGATCGAGCCCTTTTCGATATTAAGGGATACACCGTCGACCGCGTGTATGCCGCCGAAGTGCTTGGAAACGTCCACCACCGAGATCATTGTCTTATTATAATTTTGTCATGGTCCGTGATAAAGAAACGGCCAGGATCGTGGATCCTGGCCGTTTCGCCTGCTATCCGGCTGACGGATAGCCTAGTGGTACTTCACGGTCTTCCACTGGCCGTCCTCGATGACCGTCTCGCGGAAGGAGCCGGCCGCTTCGCCGGGCTCGATCAGCTCCACGTCGCCGCCGCCGACATAGTCGACTTCGCCGCCGTCGGCCAGGATCTCCAGGGCCTTGTCCAGCTCACCCGGGAAGATCTTCTCGCCCGGGGCGTTGGCGACCTTCATGACGTGGTCCTTGTACTCGGCGCTGTCCGTGCTGCCGGCGGACTGCATGGCCAGCAGCAGCAGGGCGGAGGCGTCGTAGCACTCGGGCACGTACGGCTCGGTGCCGCTGAAGTCCATGCCTTCGGTGATCTCGCCCAGCTTATCCGCGCCGGGGCTGTCGGTGCCCGGGTTGGTGCCGATGGAACCGTCGAGCGCGTCACCGAAATGTTCCGTCAGGGCGTCGCCGACCATGCCGTCGGGAAGCACGAACCTGTCGAAGGCGCCGCTGTCGAGGGACGCCTGGATCATGCCCCTGCCGCCCTGGTCGAGGTAGCCGGCCACGATCAGCACCTCGCCGCCGGCGGCGGCCAGGGCGCCGACTTCAGACGAGTAGTCCGCCTTGCCGTCCTCGTGCGCGGCGACGGCGGTGATTTCGCCGCCGTGCGACTCGAACGCGGCCTGGATGCTGTCGGCGAGTCCCTTGCCGTAGTCGTTGTTGGTATAGGTCAGCGCTGCGGTCTCGATCCCCTTCTCCGCGAGAATATTGCCGATGATCTCGCCCTGGCGCGCGTCCGACGGGGCGGTGCGGAAGAAATAGCCGTCATCCTCGATCGTAGTCAGGGCCGGGGACGTGGCCGACGGGGAGATCATCACGATGCCGTTGGGACGTACGACATTGTTCAATACCGCTGTGGTGGCGCCGGAGCAGGTGGCGCCGTTGATGCCCACGACGCCCTCGGAGGTGATCAGGCGTTCCGCGGCGGCGGTGGCGGCCGCGGCATCGATGCAGGTGCTGTCGCCGCGCACCGACACGACTTTCTTGCCGCCGAGGAACAGTCCGCTGTCCGATACTTCCTTAATTGCAAATTCGCCCCCCAGGGCCATCGGCGCCACCAGGGACTCGGTCGGTCCGGTAAAGCCCTGCAGCATGCCGATTTTCACTTCGTCCTGGGCAACTGCGGAAACCGACAGTACCGCAGTGGCAATGCCTGCTAGCATTCGCTTCATCATGGTGTCCTCTCTTTAAGTGGTTGCTTTTGTGGAAGAACTACAGGATATAGAATCACTGCTCGATTTGCCACCCTCGGCGCCGACCCGTCGCCTAAAATGAACCGCATGGACGGCCTACGACTGCGTCTTCTGCAAAGCCTGGATCGGCGGGATTTTCGCACCGGTACCGAAATCGGGGCGCGGCTGGGTTTGACCCGGGCGGCGGTGCACAAGCACGTCCAGGCGCTGGTGGCCCACGGCGTGCCGATCCACCGGGTACCCGGCCGTGGGTACCGGTTGGCGGACGGCGTATCCCTGCTGGATGCCGGGGTCATAATCGGCGGATTGTCGGAGGAGGCGCGGGCACTGTTGGCGGGAATCGACATACTGCCGGAGACGGCTTCCACCAGCGCCGTGCTGGCCCGGCCGGACGACGCGAGGCCGCTGCATTGCCGGGTCTGCCTGGCGGAGAACCAGACCGCCGGCCGCGGCCGGCGCGGCCGCTCGTGGATCGCTGCGCCGTACCGGGACCTGGCGATGTCCGTCGGCGTCGAGTATCCGCACTGGCCGCCCGACCTGCCCACCTTGGGGCTGGTGACCGCCTTGACCGTTGTCGAAGCCCTTGAGGGACTGGGCATCCGGGACCTGCTGGTGAAGTGGCCCAACGACATCGTGCACGCGGATGAAAAAGTTTGCGGGGTGCTGCTGGACGTGACCGGGGAGGCCCACGGGTCTTGCCGGGTGATTGTCGGGATCGGCATCAACGTGGCCACCGGCGGCGCGCAATCGCGCGACATCGACCAGCCGTGGACGAGTCTGGAGGCCATAACGCAGCAGCCGCTGGACCGGAACGTCATTACCGCCCGCTGCCTGAACCGGCTGCTGCCAGCGTTCCAGCGGTTTCCGGACGACGGGTTCCGCGCCTATAGGTCGTTGTGGCGGCGCCTCGACGCCCTGCGGGGAAGGCCGGTCTCCATATATACCGCGGGCGGCGCGACCTTCCAGGGAACCGCCGAAGGCGTGGACGAGGCCGGCCGCCTCGAAGTGGTCGGACCCGGCGGGCAAGTCCGGGTATTCACCCAGGGAGACGTAAGCGTGCGCATGCCATGAAGCTGGTCATGGATATCGGCAATTCGCGTATCAAGTGGGCCCGGGTCGCGACGCAGGGGCTGGGACCGGCTGCGGCCGCGGGCCGCGACGTCCCGCCGGAGGCGGCCCTGGATGCCGCGTTCGCGGATACCGCGGCGCCCGACAGGGTGTTGATATCCAGCGTCGCCGGCGATGACTTCGATACACGCGTGGAACGCTGGATGGTGGATCGCTGGGGCGCCCGGCCCGAATGGTTCCGGTCCATGCCCGAGACGCTGGGCATCGTCAACGCCTATCCGGAGCCGGCGCAGCTCGGCGCCGATCGCTGGGCGGCGGTGGTGGGCGCCTGCGGCCGGCATCCAGGCCCGCTGGGGGTGATCGACTGCGGCACGGCGGTGACCCTGGACGTCGTGGACGACGCTGGACGCCATCTGGGCGGCTTGATCGCGCCGGGCCTGGAGCTGGCTCGGCGCAGCCTGCTGTCCAGCACGGCGAACGTACGCGCGGCCGCCCGCAGCACCACGGGGCTGCTGGGCCGCAGCACCGCCGAGTGCGTGGCCAATGGCACCGCCCTGGCCCAGGCGGGGGCCCTGGAGCGCTGGATCAAGGACGTGGACGACAGCCTGGACGGTGTCGCCTGGCTGGCGACCGGCGGCGGCTGGCCCGAGCTGAGCGCTACAATCCACAGGTCCATTGAATACGACCCCGACCTCGTGCTGCGGGGGCTGGCACGCGTGCTTCGGTGACTCGACCATGAAATGGCTGGCCGGATTCCTGCTGCTTATCAATGCCGGGTTGTTCCTCTGGGGGACCGGGCATGACCCGGGGCGCCCGGGGTCCGCTTCGGCATACCCGGTGGTAAACGCCGAGAGCATGCGACTGTTGAGCGAGATCAAGTCCCGGAACGATTCGGCGCCGGACGACAGGCCCCGCTGCGTTCATATCGGCCCGTTCACCAGCTCGGCGGTGGTGGCGCTGGCGGCCCAGAAGCTGGATGCCATGGCGTTGAGCTACAACAGGCGAACGGTCAAATCCAGGGAGCTGCGCGCCTTTCGGGTATTCCTGGGGCCATTCCGGAGCGAGTCCGCGATAGCTACCCAGCGGCGCCTGCTCGAAAGCGCCGGCGTGGAGGATTACTACGTGAAGCGGGATAACGGGGGCGGCGGCATCATATCCCTGGGGCTGTTCTCCCAGCGGGAGGGCGCGGAAGTGATGCGGCGCCAGCTGGCCGAAAGGGGCGTCGACGCGAAGCTGGCCACCGAGGAACGGGTACTGGAGCCGAATTTCTGGCTGGAGATCAGGGATCCGGCCGTCGCCCGGGAGATTCCACCGGAGCTGTCCGGCGCCAACTGGGGTGAGGATGACGCCCGGGTCAGGCGCCACGAATGCCCGTGAGCCGGGCGCCTGGTGGTTTGCCCCCCTGCCGGGCAGTAAAGTGGCCGCGGCCGCCGATTATTTGTCTGATTCCCATTGCGGTCCCCGGCGGGTTTCCCTACAATTCGCGCCCCGCGCCCGTATAGCTCAGCAGGCAGAGCAGCTGATTTGTAATCAGCAGGTCGGGGGTTCGATTCCCTCTGCGGGCATGCGCCCGACCGGCGAGGGTGCGCGACACTGGGACATTGACACTGACTACTGACCGTAAGAAAATCGACCGTTTTCCTTGCGGAGGGGTTCCCGAGCGGCCAAAGGGGGCAGACTGTAAATCTGCTGGTTCTACCTTCGGAGGTTCGAATCCTCCCCCCTCCACCATGCGGGGCCGTCAGCTTGTGAACCTGAATCCGTTGTGTTCGTTGACTCGGCGGGTTGACTCGGCGGGCGTAGTTCAATGGTAGAACCTCAGCCTTCCAAGCTGATGATGTGGGTTCGATTCCCATCGCCCGCTCCAGGTCCGCTACAGACCTGGTTCCGGTCCGCCTTGGCGGGTCTCCGGCCGGGAATGCCGCAGTGTCTTGTGGCGGCATTCGTGAATATTTGATCGCACGACGTGGACAATTGCAAGGCCCATATAGCTCAGGCGGTAGAGCACTCCCTTGGTAAGGGAGAGGTCACTGGTTCGAGTCCAGTTATGGGCACCAGATCAGACTTTGGATATAGACAACGGTTTAATGCGCTTTCGATCGAGGTGAATCATGTCTAAGGAAAAATACGAGAGAAAGAAGCCGCACGTGAATGTAGGGACGATTGGTCACGTGGATCACGGCAAGACGACGTTGACGGCGGCGATGACGAAGGTGCTGTCGAAGTATGGTGGG
>JBEPXV010000109.1:0-6597 GCA_041641695.1 Gammaproteobacteria bacterium
CCGGATTCCTGGATGCCGTAGCGCAGATGCGCCATCGCCTCCTGATGCCGCCGGCTCATATACAGGTAACGGGGATCCGGCGAGATGGAAAACGGCGCCTCGGTCAAGCCGAAAGACGATGCGTACATATGCCCCCGCGGTGCTTGTCTGGCCCCATTATAGAGCGCCGCCGGCGCGCCGACTATTGCGCGCAGGCGGCGCGGATCCGGTCGACGTAGCCATCGCCGCGCGCCAGCCACGCCAGCAGCTCGTCCAGCTCGGCCGTCCTGGGCGCGGCAACGCGGTGATGCGGGGACTGCTCCCCGGCCGGCGCGTCACAGGCCAGCGCCGTCAGGCGCCGCGCCAGCATCACACCGTCGCGATGCTCGCCCAGCGCCCGGGCGAGCCTGGCTGCGCCCCGCACGCCGAGCCGGGGCACCTCCTCGAGGCGATCGTAGAGCTGCTCGACGTCCTTGAACACCCGCAGGAGCCGCGACGCGGTCTTCGGCCCGATACCCGGCACGCCGGGAATATTGTCCACGGTGTCGCCGACCAGGGCGAGAAAATCGGTCATTTGATCCGGCCAGACCCCGAAATGGTCATGGACGCCCTGCATGTCGAGCTTGCGATTGCGCGCGTAGTCCCACCACAGATCCCCTTCATGGACAACCTGGGACAGGTCCTTGTCGCCGCTGACCACCACCACCTTGTAGCCGCTGTCCCGGGCCAGAACCGCCACGCTGGCGATCAGGTCATCGGCTTCGAAGCGCGGATGCTTGAGATGGGAGATGCCCAGGGAGCTCACCAGCCGCTCACAGGCCGCGAGCTGGATCTTCAGCTCGGGCGGGGCCGGGTCGCGGTTGGCCTTGTACTCCGGGTAGATTTCGCTGCGAAACGAGGTCGTCAGGCTCTGATCGAAGGCCACCATGACGTTGCCGGGGCGTGTCGTCTCGAAGAACTCGGCGAGGAAACGGAGAAATCCGTACACAGCGTTGACCGGGGCGCCGTCGGAAGCGGTTAGCGTATCCGGCAGGGAGAACCAGGATCGAAAAATGTAGATACTGGCATCGATCAGGTAGATGGTCCGGTCTTCGGAGGATTCGGCCTCTAACACGTCATTATTGTACCTCTGGGATGGAAGGCGCCTCAGCAGAACGGCCAGATCGGGCATTCCATGTTGAACACATTGTCGAACGCCTTGGCGCCGATCTTGGGATAGGTGCCCTGGTTCTGGGCCTCCGCCGATAGCTTCTGAAGATAGTGGGACAGGTTGCGCTCGGCGACCTGTATCTGTTCCTCGCGATCGGTAGCCCCCTGGAGGACCATCCTCTCGACCCCGTTGTTGATCATCCTTTCGATCAAGGTACAGCAGGACGGCGTCAGCCCCAGGCCGAGCTTGGCCGCCTTTTTTGAGTAGAAATTCTTAAGGCGCCGTACAAGCTTCTGCTGCTCCACCTGCATGAGTCCTCCGATCCGTTGGGACCATAACTGAGTTCGGGCAGTGCCGCTATTCGGTGAGCTCCCGGTATCGCTCCAGCTCCCGATCGTACTGCTCCACAACCTCCCGGCGTTGCTTCTCCAGGCCCTCGATCGCCGCATCGTACTGCTCGATCTGGTGGTCCAGGTCGGCGGCCCGGTCGTCGTCGCCGGTCTGGCTCTGCTTCTCGTCGACCAGGTCCTGACGGAACAGCCGGTGGCTCGCCAGCTCCTGGTCGAGGGCCTCGACGCGCTGATCCCGGGCCCTGATTATCGCCTCGGAGGAATCGTAGGTCTGCAGCAGGCGGCGGTCCTCGGCGCGCTCCCGGGCGAGACGCTCCTCCTCCAGACGCTCCTGCTCCTCCATCGCCTGGCGCGCCTCCAGCTCATCATGCGTGGGCGGCGCCTCGGATTCGTCCACCGTCATGCCGCGTTCGTTGATCTCGGTCACCGTGGATTCCTCGGCGCAGGCCTCCGACGCGTAATCCCCGTAATGCCAATTGCCTTCCGCATCCTGGCATTTGGTGATGTTCTGCGCCGCGGCAGGCCCGGCGATCAGCAACACAGCCAGCGCCGCAGCCGGCAGGGATAGGCGTCCCGGCTGTCTTGGTGAAAGTTGTTCAGTCATTGGTATTGTCATCAGGTCCGATTTGCCGATTTCAGGGGCAGAAAGAAGACCGCCAGGCCGAATAGTACCATCGGAACGCTGAGGACCTGCCCGACGGTCAGCCAGTCGAAGGCCAGGTAGCCGATGTGCGGATCGGGCTGCCGGACAAACTCGACGGCGAATCTGAAAACACCGTAGCACATCAGGAACAGGCCGGACACGCGGCCGGTCTCCCGGGGCCGGCGGGAATAAATCCACAACACCGCGAACAACACCACCCCCTCGAGGAATGCCTCATAAAGCATAGACGGGTGGCGCGGAATCCGCTCGGGGTCGGTGGCGGGAAAGACCATGGCCCAGGGAAGGTCGGTGGCGCGGCCCCACAGCTCCTGGTTGATGAAATTCCCGATCCGGCCCGCCAGCAGCCCGAGAGGGGTCAACGGCGCGATGAAATCCGCCACCTGGAAGAAGCGCCGGCGCGTCTTGTGCGCGTACCAGGCCATGGCCGCGATCACTCCCAACAGGCCGCCGTGGAACGACATCCCGCCCGACCAGAGCTGGAGGATTTCCAGGGGGTTTTGAAAGTAATACACCGGGTTGTAGAACAGCACGTATCCCAGTCGGCCGCCCAGGATCACGCCGATCGCGATGTAAAACAGGATGTCGGACACCTCGTGGCCGTCCCAGCCGCTGCCCGGGCGCGCGGCACGCATCACGCCCAGGGCATAACCCCCTGCGAATCCCGCCAGGTACATCAATCCGTACCAGTGCACGGACACGGGCCCCACCGAAAACGCGACGGGGTCAAAGCCAGGGTGAACAATCAAGTAGGGAATCCCGGGTCGTTTGAATTCACGGCCTTACGAGCCGGCGAGCGTCGCCGGTCGACCACAAAACCTTACGCCATGCCGGCACATACGGCAACTTCGCCGCCGACAGCGCCGCGGTTCGTGTTGCGCCCGGGGTTGTGGCACAATTTCGCGCTTCAACCGGAGGTAGGTTCTCACAGTGCAACAACTTCTTGCCAGGATGTGTCTGCCGGCCCTGATGCTGGCGCTGGCGGGCTGCGGCGGGGGCAGCAGCGAATCGGGAGGCACGGCCACCGGCAGCGCCACGCCCTTCACCGGCCCGTGGTTTCTGGTCGCCACCCTCAACGTCAATGTCGGCGGCACGGCGACCTTTCTGACCGACACCAGCCGGGTCGTGGTCGGCGCTTCCGGCAACAGCGTGGTCACGCAAACCGATTCCGAGTGCAGCCTGAATATCGTCGTGAACGGCGATGTGATGACTTACGAGACCACCTGCGTGTTTACCGCCACCTCCGATGATGCCACGGCGCCGTGCGTGCTGACGCTCCGGTCCCGCGCGAAAATACGCGGCACGCCGGGCGATGGGCAGCTTTCCGGCTCGTTCGGGCCGGAAACCAGGGCCTGCAGCGGCGCTGCAGTGTCCTATACCGGCAACCTGGTCGGCAACCAGAACGACCCGCCGGATACCGGCAATGGCAACGACAACGACACAAACACGCAACCGGATACGGAGAACGGGGACCAGAGCTGACTGACGCTTCACACACCACCCGAGAGCGATCGGAGACGCGATGACCGACCCGGCCGTCAACCATCTCGCGAACGAAACCAGCCCCTATCTGCTCCAGCACGCCCGCAATCCCGTGGACTGGTATCCCTGGGGCGAGGAAGCTCTGACCCTGGCCAGGGACACGGGCAAGCCCATTCTGCTGTCGATCGGCTACACGGCCTGCCACTGGTGCCACGTGATGGCGCACGAGTCCTTCGAGGACGATGCCGCGGCGGCCTACATGAACGAGCATTTCGTCTGTATCAAGGTCGACCGGGAAGAACGGCCGGACCTGGACAAGATCTATCAGATTACCCACCAGATCCTCAGCCAGCGACCCGGCGGCTGGCCGCTGACCATCGTCATGGACCCGGCGCACCACGTACCGTTCTTCGCCGGCACCTATTTTCCGGACCGGCCCCGCCATGGCATGCCGGCGTTCATCGACGTCCTCAAGCGGGTCGTCGAGTTCTACGAGAGCAACCGCGACGGCAAGCTGGTCGAACATGCGTCCGCCATGAAGGAGGCCATGGCCCGTCTCCAGACCAGCGAAGCCGGCGACCCGGGTCCGGAGCTCCTCGATCTTGCAGCCCGGGAGCTCGAGAACGCGTACGACGTAGCCAACGGCGGCTTTGGCGGCGCGCCCAAGTTTCCCCACCCCACGAACGTGGCCTTGTGCCTGCGCCTCTGGCGGCGCGCCGGGAAACAGGGCGGAACCCAGCCCAGCCTCCTGGATATCGGCGAGCACACCCTGCGGGCCATGGCCACCCGCGGATTGTTCGACCATGTCGCCGGCGGCTTCTTCCGCTACGCCGTCGATGCCCGATGGGAGATTCCGCATTTCGAAAAAATGCTCTACGACAACGCCCAGCTGCTGCCCCTGTACGCGGACGCCTGGCGGGCCACCGGCGACGAACAGCTCAGGCAGGTGGCCTTGCGCACCGGGCAGTGGGTCATGGCGGAAATGCAGTCGCCCGGGGGCGGCTACTACGCCACGCTGGACGCGGACTCCGAAGGCGAAGAGGGGCGCTTTTACCTCTGGACCCGGGATGAGATGACCACCCTGCTCGACGAGCACGAATGGGCCGTGATGGAGAGCCGCTTCGGGCTGACCGGCGACGGCAATTTCGAGGGCAGATGGCATCTGAACATCCACAACGACCTGACCACCGTCGCCGAGCACACCGGATTCGAGCTCGAGAACGTGGAATCGCTGCTCGAGTCGGCGCGCCGCAAGCTTCACGAAGTCCGCGAACGGCGTGTCCATCCCCTGCGCGACGAGAAGATCCTCACGGGATGGAACGGCCTCATGATCCGCGGCATGGCGCATGCCGGACTGCAACTGCCGGAACCGGCGTTTGTCGAGTCCGCGGACCGGGCCCTGGAGTTCGTTCACCGAAACCTGTGGCAGGACGGCCGGCTCTGGGCCACCACCCGGGACGGCGTCACCCGGCTGAACGCCTACCTGGACGACTACGTCTTCCTGATCGACGCGCTGCTCGCCCTGAACCAGTGGGAGTGGCGCAGCGACAGAATCCGTTGGGCGGCCGGGCTCGCCGATTTCGTCCTCGAGCACTTCGAGGACGAAGCCGCGGGCGGCTTCTACTTCACGTCCGACGATCACGAGTCGCTGCTGCACCGTGACAAGCCCGGCATGGACGACGCCACGCCTTCCGGCAACGGCGTCGCCGCGCGGGTGCTGCTGCGCCTCGGGCATCTTCTGGCGGACACCCGCTACCTGCAGGCCGCAGAGCGCATACTCAAGGCCATGGCAGGAGCGATGCGACGCTATCCTTCCGCCCACGGCGCGCTCATGGAAGCCCTGTGCGAGCATCTGGACCCTCCGGAAACCATAGTGCTCCGCGGCCGCCCCGAGCACATGGCCGACTGGCGGTCCGGGCTCGCAGGCTATCATCCCGACCGGCAGATATTTGCGATACCCGAGCAGACCCCGGACGAGTTGCCCGGTATAATCGCCAGCATGACCAATCGCGGGGACACAACCGCGTACGTGTGCCGGGGCACCGCCTGCAGCGAACCCATTACCGATCCGGCCGCCCTCAAGCAGCACCTGGCGGACGGCTAGCCGGGCTGTTGAAGGCCGCCGCCCGCAAGCCGGACGGGCAGGGCGCGCCAGAGGGCACCGCCGGACCCGAAACCGTCCGCCGGCCGACTTGAAAGCATTCGAGCAGCACCGGATTCAATCCCGTAATTCAGACATTTACCTATCAAATACCGGAGCCATACATGAGCTACCAACATGTCAAGATTCCCGATGCCGGCGAGCGGATCACCGCGGCAAACGGCCGGGTCAACGTTCCCGATGAGCCCATCGTGGGATACATCGAGGGCGACGGCATCGGGCCCGATATCACCGCCGCGTCAATGCGGGTATGGGACGCCGCCGTGGAGAAAGCTTACGGCGGGAAACGGAAGATACACTGGTGCGAGCTGTATCTCGGCGAGAAGGCCGCGTCCATCTACGACGGTGATTATTTCCCCGGTGAAACGCTGGAAGCAATCAAGGACCTCGTGGTCGCGATCAAGGGGCCGCTAACCACCCCCGTGGGAGAAGGATTTCGCTCCCTCAACGTGTCGCTGCGACAGAACCTGGACCTCTACGCCTGTGTCCGGCCGGTCCGCTACTACGAGAACGTCCCGTCGCCGCTGCGCGAGCCGGACCAGGTGGATGTCGTCGTATTCCGGGAAAACACCGAAGACGTGTATGCCGGCATAGAGTACGAAAGCGGGTCACCGGAGAACAAGAAGCTGGCGAAGTTCCTCCGGGACGAAATGGGCGCCAGTTTCTTCGAAGATGCCGGGCTTGGCGTCAAGCCCATCAGCCCGTTCGGCTCCAAGCGCCTGGTCCGCAAGGCCATTGAATACGCCATCGACCAGAAGCGGGAGAGCGTCACCCTGGTCCACAAGGGCAATATCATGAAGTTCACGGAGGGCGC
>JBEPXV010000110.1:0-6575 GCA_041641695.1 Gammaproteobacteria bacterium
GCCGGACGCCGGCAAGTCCTTTCGACGGACCAGGGTCAAGGGAACGCGGACGCCGTCCACGGGGACTTCCATGCGCTCAACCACGTAGTCGTTCTCGTCGTAGCCCGGCGGGCTGGTGGTCTTGCGCCACCTGGATTCGCCGCTTCTCACATCCAGGTCGTAGGTCGTATGCGGTGTGATTGGCGTGGTGAGCTCATACCGGACATAGCCGGCGTCGTAGTCGTACAGGTCCTCCACATCGATGTGCGTCAGCGCGCTGGCGCCCGGCAAATAGTGCCTGGAACCGGTGGCGGGATCATAAAGCATGGTGTACCGGACGCCGTCCCTGAGCTCGCCCACCACCCAGTGTCCGCGGTAGGCGTCGACGAATTCGAGTGCCACTCGATCGTCCGGCGCGATCAGCTCCACCGGCGCTGCCGTGCCTGCTGAAGCGGCCGGCATCACCACCAGCCGGAAATTCTCCGCTGTGTCATTGGTGAGAACCAGGAACCGGTCGTCGTGGTGATCCACCATGTATTCGACATCATCGCGCCGCGGGATCAGGACAGTCGGCTCGTCCAGGGCGCCGCCGGCAGGCATTACAAGTGTCTCGCTGCTGGTGTTGCCGGCGTTGTCGATGAAGATCCATTCTCCGGACCGGCTCAACCATACCGTGACATGAAAGGCCGGGTCCGGTTCCACGTAGATGCGCCGGTGACTCCGGTCCGACAGGTCGTATACCCAGACCGAGTCGGGGCGCGCATTGTCGTCCAGGCCCGTATACAGCAGTTGCCGTCCGTCCCGGGACCAGGCGATGCTGCTCCCGGCGGCGCGCACACAGCAGGCGGGCTCACCGTCCCCGATATCCCCCACGAAGATTTCATGGCACTCGTCGCCGGTACGGTCCACGGAGAATGCCACCGTCTTTTGCCGCGGACACAAGGATACGACTGAAACGTCACAGTATCGTCCGTCGCCGGCGATCCGGTTCTCGTCCAGGTAAACTTCTTCTTTTCCGTCGTCCGCTTCCGGACTGCGGCAATGGATGGGATACTCGCGTCCCGACTCGACGCGGGTGTAGTAGCGATACCCGCCGATGACTTCCGGAACCGACACGTCGTCCTCGAGAATTCGCTGCCTGATCTCGGCGTAAAGGAGCTCGTACAGCCCGGATGCGGCATTGAAACAGTACCGGAAATACTCGTTTTCTTCTTGCAGGTACTGCCGGGTACGTGGATCTTCCGGATCGCGAATGTAGGCGAATTCGTCGCCATGCGAGACGCCGTGAAGCCGGATAGTGCGGGGCTCCCGGGGAGCCCCGGGCGCGGGAGTCTTCCTGGCGAAGTCGTGTATTGCAGAGGGCTTACGCATGGGCATTATTGAGCCGGCCCGGGCCGGCGGGCGGAGACGCGGGTCGCATCCGGGGCCGGCACGGACCGCGGAACAAAAAAACGCCGGGCGTGCCCGGCGTCATCTGGTACTGCTTCATTTTTCAGCTTATTCGGCTCCCGGATCGCGCTACTCTTCGCTCTTGCCGGGTTTTGCTGCATCGTCGTCCCGGCCGCGCATTTCCACGAGCTGCACGTAGGCCATGGGTGCGTTGTCGCCTGGACGCGGCCCGCACTTAAGTATGCGCAAATAGCCGCCGGGGCGTTCCTTAAATCGCACCCCCAGGTCGTCGAACAGCTTGCTGACGGCTTCCCGGTTGCGCAGACGGGCGTACGCCAGCCGCCGGTTGGACAGCGACGGGCTCTTGCCGAGCGTAATAAGGGGCTCCGCCACCCGACGCAGCTCCTTGGCCTTGGCAAGGGTCGTCCGGATCTGCTCGTGCTCGAACAGCGACGCGGTCATATTGCGGAACATGGCCTGCCGGTGCGAGGAAGTGCGGTTGAGTGTTCTACCTGATTTCTGGTGTCGCATGATTCAGATTACCCCGTCATGTCCAGGCTGTCCTTCTTCAAGGACGTCGGCGGCCAGTTCTCCAGCTTCATCCCCAGGGACAGCCCCCTGGTCGCCAGGACATCCTTGATCTCGGTCAGCGACTTCTTGCCGAGATTGGGTGTCTTGAGCAGCTCCACCTCGGTGCGTTGGATAAGGTCGCCGATGTAGTAGATGTTTTCCGCTTTCAGGCAGTTGGCGGACCTCACCGTCAGCTCGAGATCGTCCACCGGGCGCAACAGCAGCGGATCGACGTCCGGCTCCTTGGTCGTCGTAGCTTCCTCGGCAGTCTCTTCGAGATTCACGAACACGGCGATCTGCTCATGCAGGATCGTGGCGGCGCGCCGCACGGCTTCCTCCGGATCGATGGCGCCGTTGGTCTCGATGTTGAGTATCAGCTTGTCGAGATCCGTGCGCTGCTCCACGCGCGCGTTTTCCACCGAGTATGAAACGCGGCGGATAGGGCTGTAGGACGCATCCAGCTGCATGACTCCGATGCTCTTGTTGTCATCCGCATCGCGGCGTGCGTCGACGGTCTCGTAGCCGCGGCCTCGGCTCACAGTCAGCTCCATATCAAGAGAGCCCTCCTTGGAAACGTGGGCAATGACCGCGTCCGGATTGACGATCTCGACGTCATGCTCGAGCTGGATATCCGCGGCGGTAACCGTGGCCGGGCCCTTCTTGCTCAGCGTCAACACCGCGCTGTCCCGGCTGTGCATCTTGAACGCAACACCCTTGAGGTTGAGCAGGATGTCGATGACGTCTTCCTGAACGCCCTCCACCGCCGCGTACTCGTGCAGGACACCTTCGATCTTCACTTCGGTGACCGCGCAGCCCGGCATGGATGAGAGCAGGATCCGGCGCAGGGCATTGCCCAGTGTGTAGCCGAACCCCCGCTCCAGGGGCTCGATCACGATCTGGGCATGCTGGTCGTCGCCGCTTTGAACGTCCACCAGACGTGGTTTCAGAAATTCAGCCGTTGAGTCTTTCATAGCCTCACCTAATATATGTGCCAAACAATTTGACCCGGAATACTTGACCCAAGATTCGTGACAATTACTTTGAGTACAGAGCCACAACCAGAGATTCGTCGATCTCCGCGGGAAGGTCCGAGCGGTCCGGTACGTTTTTGAACACGCCCTTCTTCGCCTTGAGATCCACCTCCATCCACTCGGGAGCGCCGATCTGTTCGGCGATATCCAACGCGGCCTGCACGCGCAGCTGATTTTTTGCCTTGTCGCGCACGGCAACTTCATCGCCGGCGGATACCTTGTAGGACGGGATATTCACCGTTTCACCGTTCACGCTGATGCCCTTGTGGCTGACAAGCTGACGTGCCTCGGCGCGGGTTACCGCGAAACCCATGCGGTACACGACATTGTCCAGTCGGGTTTCCAGAAACTCGAGCAGGTTCTCGCCGGTCGACCCCTTTTTCTGGGCGGCCTTCTTGAAATAGTTCCGGAACTGCTTCTCCATTACGCCGTACATGCGGCGAAGCTTCTGCTTCTCGCGCAGCTGGGTTCCATAGACCGTGACCCGCGGCCGGCGCCCCGACTGGGACTGGCCCGGCTTCCGCTCCAGGCGGCATTTGGTATCCAGCGACCGGACCGGGCTCTTCAGATACAGGTCCGTGCCTTCCCGGCGCGCGAGTTTACAAGTTGGTCCAATATATCTGGCCATTAGCTGCTTCTCTCTCCGTTAGACCCGGCGCCGCTTCGGCGGGCGGCAGCCATTATGGGGAATTGGCGTAACATCGGTAATATTGCTGATCTCGAAGCCGGCGGCATTCAACGCGCGCACCGCGGACTCCCGGCCGGGGCCCGGGCCGTTCACCCGGACCTCCAGGTTCCTCATGCCCTGCTCCTGGGCGGCGCGCCCGGCCCTGTCAGCCGCCACCTGGGCCGCAAACGGGGTGCTTTTCCGGGAACCCCGGAATCCAGAACCACCCGCCGTCGCCCAGCACACGGTGTTGCCGTGGCGGTCGGTGATGGTGATGATCGTGTTGTTGAAGGACGCGTGGATATGCGCGATACCCTCGGTCACGGTCTTCTTGACCTTTTTCTTCGGTTTCGCTGTCGTCTTGGACTTAGCCATTCGTCACCCAGTCTTTGTTCACCCAGTACGTGTTCACAATCACCTTCTGATCGGTTTGCGAGGGCCCTTTCGGGTTCGCGCGTTGGTGCTCGTGCGCTGACCATGCACCGGCAGGCCGCGCCTGTGGCGTATGCCGCGGTAGCAGCCCAGGTCCATGAGCCGCTTGATGTTCATGGACACTTCCCGGCGCAGGTCCCCCTCGACACTGTGCCTGCCTACTTCGGTGCGCAGTTTGTCCGCCTCGCCCTCGGTGAGGTCCCTCACCTTGGTATTGCGCGCGACGCCCGCGGCGTCGCAGATCTTCTGCGCCGTGTTCCGGCCCACGCCGTAGATCGACGTCAACGCGATCTCGACGTGCTTGTTGACCGGCAGATTGATTCCAGCAATTCGCGCCATATCTGTCTCCTCAGCCCTGCCGCTGCTTGTGCCGGGGATCGGAGCAGATCACGCGCACCAGGCCGTTCCTGCGGATAATCTTGCAGTTACGGCAGATCTTTCTCACGGATGCTCTGACTTTCATAAACTGATTCCTGCCCCTGTGTTTAAAGGATACCCGTTCAACGAGGAAAACCGCCGGTCAGGCCGCCAGTCAGGTTGGTTTTCTTCATCAAGCTCTCATACTGCCGGGACATCAGGTGCGACTGCACCTGGTTCATCAGGTCCATCATCACCACGACGATGATCAAGAGCGATGTACCGCCGAAGTAAAACGGAACATTCCACTGAACGATCATGAACTCCGGTATCAGGCACACCACCGTCAGGTAGATGGCCCCGGCCATGGTCAGCCTGGACACCACGCCGTCGATATACCGGGCACTCTGCTCTCCCGGCCGGATGCCGGGGATGAACGCCCCGGACTTCTTGAGATTGTCCGCAATCTCCCTCGGGTTGAACACCAACGCCGTGTAGAAGAAGCAGAAGAAAATGATCATGCCGGCGTAAGCCATGACGTAGATCGGCTGCCCGGGGGACAGCGTCTGCGACAGGTCGCTCAGCCAGGTCATGCCCTCGGCCTGCCCGAAGAAGCTCCCGAGGCTCGCCGGAAACAGGATGATGCTCGAGGCAAAAATCGGCGGAATCACGCCCGCCATGTTCAGCTTCAACGGCAGGTGGCTGCTGGTACCGGCGAACATGCGCCGCCCCTGCTGCCGCTTGGCGTAGTTCACTGTGATTCGCCGCTGCCCACGTTCAACGAACACCACGAAGCCTGTGATGACAATCACACCCACGAACAGCCCCAGAACGAACAATGGCGAGAACGAGCCGGTACGGGCAAGCTCCAGGGTCCCGCCGATGGCGGAGGGCAGACCGGACACGATACTGGCGAAAATCAGCAGGGAGATCCCATTGCCGATCCCGCGCTCGGAGATCTGCTCCCCGAGCCACACCAGAAACATCGTGCCCGTCACCAGGGTGATCACCGTCGTGATGCTGAACGCGATTCCGGGGGTGAGCACCACCGGATCGCCGCCCGGGGCGATCTGGCCCTGGACCGCGAAGGAGATGCCCAGCGCCTGGAACGTAGCCAGCAGCACGGTTCCGTAGCGCGTGTACTGCGTGATCTTGCGCCGGCCTTGCTCACCTTCCTTCTTGAGCTGTTCCAGCGACGGGACCACCGCGCTCATCATCTGCATGATGATGGAGGCCGAGATATACGGCATTACCCCCAGCGCCATCACCGACATGCGCTCCAGGGCGCCCCCGGAGAACATATTGAATACGTCCACGATGGAGCCCTGGGTCTGCTGGAACATCGCCGCCACCGCGTTGGGATCCACGCCCGGGATCGGTATATACGCACCCAGGCGAAAGATGATCAACGCCCCGAGGACGAAGAAGATCCTCTGGCGAAGCTCGGTGAGCTTGCCGCCCCCCAGCGATGGTAGTTCGCGCTGCGCCATCAGTCCTCTATCCGGCCCCCGGCCTTCTCAATAGCCGCGCGGGCGCCCTTGGTGACCCCGAGACCGCGCACGGTCACCGCGCGGGTTATCTCGCCCGAGGCAATGATTTTCACGTACTCGATACCGGTATGCACCAGACCCGCTTCGCGCAGTGTGGACAGGTCCACGACCTCGGCCTCCATGGACTCGATTTCGTTGAGCCGGATCTCGCCGACCGTGGACTTGCGGCGCGAGCGGAAGCCGCGCTTGGGCAGCCGCCGCTGCAGGGGCATCTGGCCGCCCTCGAAGCCGACCTTGTGGTAACCCCCGGACCGGGATTTCTGGCCCTTGTGCCCGCGGCCGGCGGTCTTGCCGAGTCCCGAGCCGATACCGCGACCGACGCGTTTTCTCGCCGAGCGGGCGCCGTCCGCCGGTTTGATCGTGTTCAATCGCATCAGGCTTTCTCCACTTTAAGCAGATAAGAGACTCTGTTGATCATGCCCCGGTTCTCGGGGGTATCCAGGACCTCGACGGTCTGGTGCATGCGCCTCAGTCCCAGGCCTCTTACGCTGGCCTGGTGACGTTTGATCCGGCCGTTCATGCTGCGCACGAGCTGCACTTTCAGTTTGTCCGCCATATCAGCCGACCCCCTGGTCCGTGATCTCGTCGACGGACTTGCCG
>JBEPXV010000111.1:0-6507 GCA_041641695.1 Gammaproteobacteria bacterium
GTCCCCGACCCCAAATTCTCGTCCCAGACCAAGGACAAGCTGGTCTCTTCGGAGGTGCGGGGCGCGGTGGAGTCTATCGTCGGGGAGAAGCTGTCGGAATTTCTCCTCGAGAATCCCGGTGACGCCAGGCGAATTGCGGAAAAGATCATAGAAGCGGCCACCGCCCGCGAGGCGGCGCGCAAAGCCCGCGACATGACCCGGCGCAAGGGTGCCCTGGACCTGGGCGGCCTGCCCGGCAAGCTGGCGGACTGCCAGGAGAAGGATCCGGCGGTATCCGAGCTCTACCTGGTGGAGGGGGACTCGGCCGGCGGCTCCGCCAAGCAGGCGCGTGATCGCCGGTTCCAGGCGGTTCTGCCTCTGAAAGGCAAGATCCTCAATGTCGAGAAAGCCCGCTTTGACAAGATGCTGGCTTCCGACGAGGTCGCCACCCTGATCACGGCTCTGGGAACCGGGATCGGTAAGGCCGATTTCGACATCGGCAAGCTGCGCTATCACCGGATCATCATCATGACGGACGCCGATGTCGATGGCTCCCACATCCGGACCCTGCTCCTGACCTTCTTCTACCGCCAGATGCCAGTGCTGCTGGAGCGCGGGCATATCTATATCGCCCAACCGCCTTTGTTCAAGCTCACCCACGGCAAGAAATCCCTGTATATCAAGGATGAGGAAGAGCTGCAGCGCTATCTGCTGGAACTGGCTCTGGAGGGCGCATCGCTCGTGCGGGACGGCCAGACCCTGCTGGAGGGCGAAGACCTGGCCGCGGTCTGCCGGGAGTACCTTACTGTCCGTATCACCATCGGTCGTATCGCCCGCCGCATCGACCCGGCGGTCTGCTGGGCGCTGACCGCGCTCGAGCCGATCACCACGGATCAGCTCAATGACGAGGCGGCCGCGAACGCCCATGTTCAGGCCATGCAGGATTACCTGCAGAAGCACCACAACGGTATCACTCGCTACCAGGTGCAAGCGGTGCCGGATGAGTCCAACAAGACCCATGGCATACGCATCATCAAGAGCGCCCATGGCCTGGACACCGAGAGCAGCCTGCCTCGAAGCTTCTATGACTCACCCGAGTACCAGAGCATGTCTCTGCTGTCCGAGCGCCTCACGCGGCTCGGTCTCGACAAGCCCTTCACGGTGGCGCGGGGAGACAAGCAGCAGCCAGTGGAGCTGTTCTCCCAGGCCCTGGACTGGCTCATGGAGCAGGCGCGCAAGGGTTTCGCCATGCAGCGTTACAAGGGTCTCGGCGAGATGAACCCGGACCAGCTCTGGGAGACCACCATGGATCCGGCGCAACGGCGCCTGTTGAAGGTCGCCGTGGAGGACGATGTCGCCTCCGACGATACGTTCACCGTACTGATGGGCGACCAGGTCGAGCCGCGCCGCGACTTCATCGAGAAGAACGCCTTCGCCGTCACCGACCTGGACATATAAAGCTGGCGCCTGGGGTCAGGTGTTGATGACTCGTGACGTGTGATCAGCATTAGCGGGTCGCATGGGGCGACCCGGCCAGGGAAGAGGGAAACCAAATTTATTCTTTAAAATCAAATAGTTATATTATTTCTCAGTCCCGGATTGTGTAACGATCCAACCCCGGGCCCCTGACTCCCAACGCCTACTCCCCGCAATCCACCGCGTAGAACGCCACCGGCTCCGGGTCCAGCCGCACCGCTGTAAGTCGCCCGCCCCACACGCAGCCGCTGTCGGTGCTCACGACGTTGCCGTGCTCGCCCGCGCCCAGCGCGGACCAGTGACCGAACACGATCCGCTGATCGGTGTGTGGCCACAGCTCGTACCAGGGCCGTAAACCCGCCGGCTGACTTCCCGGCGGCCCGCTGTGGCCCAACGCCAGAGCACCGTCTGCGCTGCAGAACCGCAGTCGCGTGAAGGCGTTGACGGCGAACCGGATGCGGTCCATGCCGTCGAGGTCGTCCAGCCAACGATCCGGATAGTCACCATACATCTGCTCCATGAAATCGCCGTTGGCGTATTCGCTTTTGAGCTGCCCGCCGACTTCCACGGCCATCTGCTCGGCCATGGCCATGTCCCAGGTGGGGGGCAGGCCGGCGTGGACCATTGTCCAACCGCTCGCCGCGTCACGCAGCAGAAGCGGCCGATGCGCGAGCCACGCCAGCAGCTCGTCCCGGTCCGGGGCCGCGAGCACATCGCTGAAGCTGTCGCTCGACTTGACGGGCCGGCCGCCGGCGGCCACCGCAAGCAGATGCAGGTCGTGGTTGCCCAGCACCACGCCGGCGTCAAGGCTCCTGACCAGACGCAGGGCACGCAGGGACTCGGGTCCCCGGTTCACGAGATCGCCGACGAACCACAGCGTGTCCACCCCGGGCGTGTAGTCGATCCGCCCCAGGAGAGTTTCCAGGCTGCCGCAGCAGCCCTGCACGTCGCCGATTGCGAGCAGCGCCATCGGATCAGTCGTCGTTCATGTTCCGGGTCAGCCTTCGTGCGACGTCGGCGGTGGCCTTGAGCAGGGCGTCCTGAATACCCGGCTCGCTCGCGGAATGACCGGCCCCGGGCACCACCACCAGCTCAGCGGCCGGCCACACACGCTGCAGCGCCATGGCGTTCTCCACCGGGCAGACCATGTCATAACGCCCGTGGACGATCACCCCAGGCAGTTTCCGAAGTCGATATGAGTCCCTGAGTATTTGATTCGGATCTAAAAATACATCGTGAAAGAAGAAATGCGACTCGATGCGGGCCAGCGCCAGGGCAACATGCGGGTCGCCGAAGAACGCCCGGGTGGTCTTGTTCGGATAGAGCGTCGCGCAGCGTCCTTCCCACGCCGCCCAGGCCTTGGCCGCGGCCATGCGCGCAATCTCGTCATCCCCGGTCAGGCGGTGGTAATACGCCGCCACCATGTCGCCCTGCTCGGCTTCCGGGATCATTGACTTGAACTCGGCCCAGTAATCCGGGAACACGCGATTGGCGCCGGACTGGTAGAACCATTGCACGTCCTGGCTCCGTCCCAGGAAAACGCCCCGCAGAATCAGCGCCAGAACCCGCTCGGGAAACGCCTGGGCATACAGTAGCGCCAGGGTCGAGCCCCAGGAGCCGCCGAACACGACCCACTGCTCGATCTCCAGCACCCGGCGGATGCGTTCCAGGTCCGCCACCAGCCCCTGGGAATGATTGCCATCCAGTTCCGCGTGGGGCCGCGACCGGCCGCAGCCGCGCTGGTCGAGCAGCACGATCCGGTAGATCTCCGGGTCGAAGTAACGGCGATGAACCGGCTCGCAGCCGCCTCCCGGCCCGCCATGCAGAAACACCACCGGCAGCCCCGTCTCGTTGCCGCACTCCTCGACATAAATCTCGTGGGGCGGCTCGGTCTCGAGGTGGAACTGCCGGTTCGGGCGGATCTCCGGAAACAGCTTCGGCATTAGCCTTGATACCGCAGAACGCAGGCATTGCAGGTAGGGCCATCAATCCGGCAAATGTTGCCGTCCGGGCCCAGGATCCAACCTGCCTGCGAGCTTCTCACGCTGGATTCCATGCCTTGTTCAATGATCGAGGAATCGCGCGGCCAATAACACGGCACCGCGAGCCATACGTCCGATACGGTTCGTGACATGTCAGAGCCGGCTACTCCTGGTCGTCGTCCAGGAACTCGTCGTCGAAAAAGTCATCGTCGAACTCGTCCCCGGGCGGGTCGCCGTCGTGGATAAGCTGCTCCCGACGCTGCAGATAGGTCTCCCTCCGGAAAACATATGGATCGAGCTGCAGGTCCACCACATCGGACGCGCCCAACAGGCGCGCCCGGCTGTCGACCGTGTCGACGCCGAGAAGCACGAAGGTCTGCGAGGTGTAGCCGTCCATGGTGCGCGGGTCGGTATACAGCGTGTAGGGCAGGTAGCCGACGCCGTCCGTGACCGTGGACGGCCCGAGCAGCGGCAGGACCAGGTAAGGCCCGCGCGCGAATCCCCAGACGCTGAATGTCTGGCCGAAATCCTCTTCATGGCGTTCCATCCCGAGAGGCGTAGCGACATCGTGCCAGCCCAGGACCCCGAACGTGGAGTTGATCAGGAAGCGAAAGAAATCGTCGCCGGCCTGAGCGAACTTGCCCTGCAGCAGGTCGTTCACGATCGTTGTGGGCTCCGCCAGGTTGCGGAAGACGTTGCCGACACCCTTGCGCACGGAGCTGGGCAGGACGCGCCGGTACCCTTTCGCGACCGGCTTGATAACGGCCTGGTCCACTTTTTCGTTGAACGCGAACACCTTGCGATTGAACGGTTCCCAGGGGTCCACGTCCGCCTGCTCCTGCGCGCCCCCGGTGTGGGCGCAGGCGCTGAGCAACAGCGTCAAAACCATGGTCACCAGGACGCTCGGCCTCATCAAACCGTGCATAGGATGTTCTCTCTCTTCTGTTTTCTCTGTTTACCCAAACTGTATTCGATCCCGCTTACCCGGTCATCGCCCGCACGAGGCGGCGTTCTAGGGGATGCCGAGCCGGGCCGAGACCCAGGCCGCCGCCATGCCCAGCCCCAGCCCGGCGGTATGCGCCCAGTTGGCGACGTTGGGAATCACGCCGATCCAGCACAGGACGAACCAGCCGAGCATGAGATACACCACATGGTTGTGCAATATCAAGCCGAAGCGTGGATTGCTGCGTCCCTGGATCCAGAAGTATCCCAGCAACCCGTATACCACGCCTGACAGCCCCCCGAACCAGGGACCGGTGCCGGCGTACTCCGCCAGATTCGAGCCGATGCCGATGATCGCCACCAGCGCGACCATGTGCCCGGCGCCCATGCGCCGCTCCAGAACCGAGCCGAGCACCCACATCGCGACACTATTGAAACCGATGTGCAGCAGGTGAAAATGAAGAAAGATTGGTGTAATGACGCGCCAGAACTGCCCGGCACGGACCTCCGGGAGGCCCGACCCGGGGTGCAGGGTAATGAACAGGCCTTCGATGGCGCGCAGGCCTTCCGGCCGCAGGGTCATCGAGAAGCCGCCCATGGTGCTGAGATTGGACACCAGCACCGAGTACAGGAACACCAGCACGCTGAGCCCGACCAGGGACAGCGTGACCAGCGGCAGGTCTTTTCGCAGCACAGAGCTCATGGTGGTGTATCGAGGTCAGGGCCAGCGCAGCGGCTCCTCGTCCATATTGGCGGCCTGCTCACGCAGGGTGAGAATGTGGTCCTCCCAACAGCGCTGCGTATTAAACCACGAAAAGACGCGAGGAAAAGCGGGGTCGGTCCAGCGGTGCGCGATCCAGGCGTAGTAATGCATCAGGCGAAGGGTCCGCAGGGCCTCCACCAGGTTCAGCTCGCGCGGATCGAACGACCGGAACAGGCTGTAGCCGTCGAGTATGGCGTGCAGGCTGCGTGTCTGGTCCTCCCGGTCGCCGGATATCAGCATCCAGATATCCTGGATGGCAGGCGCCATGCGCGCGTCGTCCAGGTCGACAACACAGGACCCGGTATCGGTCCACAGGATGTTGCCGATATGAAAATCCGAGTGCGTGCGGATCATTGCCACCGGGCCGGCCCGCTCGAAACACCACTCGATGCGCTGCAGGACATCCGCGGCCAGGGACTCGTATGCCTCCCGCAGCTCCGCGGGAATGAAACCTTCTTCCAGGAGATACCTGCAGGACCGTGTGCCGTAGTCGTCGACGGTCAACGCGGGCCGATGTTCGAAGCGCCCCGCCGCGCCCACCGCGTGCAGGCGGCCGAGGAACCGCCCGAGTTGCTCCAGGTTGCGGGTGTCGTCCAGCATCGGGGCCCTGCCACCCATCCGCGGAAACAGCGCGAAGCGGAACGGCCCGTGCCGGCACAGAGTTTGTCCGGCGCTGTTTCGCAGCGGCGGCACCACGGCGACCTCTGCGTCCGCCAGCTCCATGGCGAAATCGTGCTCCTCCTGGATCGCGGCATCGGACCAGCGCCCGGGCCGGTAGAACTTGGCTATCACCGGGTCGTGATCCTCCAGACCCACCTGGTAGACCCGGTTCTCGAAGCTGTTCAGAGCCAGCAACCGCCCGTCGCAAAGAAACCCCTGGCTTTCAACGGCGTCCAACACCTGGTCGGGCTGCAGTTCCTGGTAAGCCTGAGAGGCGTCGGTGTCGCTCATCGGCGAAACTTAGCGCACACCGCGCCGTTTTGCGAACAAGCGCCGCGCGTACCGCACCCGACACCGTTTCACGGAGACGGCGAGGCGAGGTGGAAATCAGGCAACTCGCCTTCGCCTGCGACTATTTCCAAGGCTCCGGCATGAGGCGTAAAGTAATCAACCCGCGAAACAGAACCAGTCCGACACCGGCCGCCAACCCGCGGCCCATCGATGATCCGAGAGCTCGCAACCGGGGGCACAGGTATTGAGCGAACAAACCGACGAGACGAACCAGGGCCGCGCACCGTGCGGTAAGCGCTTGAGCTTTACGAAAGGCCGTCAGGTCGACCCGGATGCCCTCGAGGAAATCCGGTCGCTGCTCGGCGGGGTGCCGGCCCGCGCTGAGCTGATCGAGGCGCTGCATTGCATCCAGGA
>JBEPXV010000112.1:0-6488 GCA_041641695.1 Gammaproteobacteria bacterium
GCCCGGGGCGCCACCCGGGGCGCCATAAGCCCTCCGCACCTGCACGGGGCGACGGGAACGCCTGTCGAAATGTGAACGTATCAGCATGAGCCCCGTGGGCGCGTAGCGCATCCAGTTTTCGCTTCGCCTCCACAATATCCGGGTGATGGCCGGCCGGCACCCACCAGAGGACGGTATACGCCTCCTTCATACATACTACGCGACGGTGATGATGTGGCACCGTCGGAACCGGAGGAAAGCGAAAAGCTTCCACCCGGCATACAGCGGGGAGGCGCGTTCGCTACAGGCCGGCAGGCGCCAGCAGCACGCCTTCGGCGTACACTTCCAGGAGACACTCGACCAGTGGAATCAGGGACGAGTCCACCATGTTGCAGGTGAATGCCGGGCCATGCACTGTCGTCTGCCCGGCCGCGAACCATTCCAGGCTCTTCTGGCAGACGGGATGCAGCGATTCGGGAACCGCGCAGGCGAGCTCATCGAGATGATTGCTCATCAAGCTAGTATAAACGGGGCCGGAAAGGCCCGCCAGCGGCTCGATACGGGTATCAGAAACCGGTTGACGACACTTCTATAAGTTTTTGATATATAGGATTTTCTTTGAATAGAGGCCATTACCGACTGGGGCAATCGATATAGAAGAGGATCGCACGACCATTGACTCAACACCATATTTCGAATATTCTAGAATTTCAGTGTCATTTTCGGCCCGTGGCCGACGATTCCGGCGATATGAAACTCGAAACTGCAGCACAGATTCTCGGCCAGCTTGGCAATGAAACACGGCTGAGGATCGTGCGTTACCTGGTGAAGGCCGGCGACGCGGGCATTCCGGTTGGTGATCTCCAGGCGCATCTGTCGATACCGGCATCCACCCTCTCCCATCATCTCAGTCACCTGAAACACGCCGGCCTGATCGAGCAAAGACGTGAAGGCACGACCCTGTTCTGCGTGATGAACTACCGCACGATGGAGGCGGTCACCGGGTTTCTTACCGAGGAATGCTGCGTGAACGCCAGGTCGACTCGCGTCGCCTGATTTTTTTTAACGTATTGATTCGAATTTTCTAGAACAATGAATACACCACAGACACAATCAGCTCAGATCAACAGCCCGGGCGCACGGCTGCAGGCGCTGGCGTCGGCCATGATCCGGGACCGCGTAGTCTTCGCCTTCGCGGCGGGCCTCACAGCCCTGGCGATCCTGGATCCCGGCCAGGCCCGCTACGGGCTCGGCTTTGCGATCGACTCAATGGTCGGCATCCTGCCGTTCCTGGTGATCGCGGTAACGCTCGCGGCATTGACTCGGGCAACCGGCGCCGACCGCCTGATCGCGCGCGCCTTTGCCGGACATCCCGCCAGGGCGGTGGTCATTGCAACGCTGGCGGGCGCGTTGTCGCCCTTCTGCTCCTGCGGTGTCGTGCCCATTATCGCCGCCCTGCTGCGCGCCCGGGTGCCGTTGGCGCCCGTCATGGCATTCTGGATCGCGTCCCCGATCATGGACCCGGAGATGTTCGTGCTCACGGCGGCGGGGATCAGCGCCGAGTTCGCGGTCGCGAAAACCATTGTCACCGTGATGATGGGCCTGCTGGCGGGCTACGGCATTTACATGGTCCGGGATCACGCCGGCTTCAACGCGCCGCTACGCGCAGACCAGCAAGGCGCTACCTGCACCTCCTCCCTGTCCACGGGACCGGTCCAGTGGCGTTTCTGGAATTTACCGGACCATCGCGGCCTCTTCCTGTCCGAGCTCTCCTCGACCTCACTGTTCCTGGGAAAATGGCTGTTGCTGGCTTTCTTCCTGGAAAGCCTGATGATCACCTACATTCCGGCCGACGTGATCACCGCCCTGCTGGGCTCCGGCTCCTGGTACGAGATACCGCTGGCGGCGATGGCGGGCATTCCGGCATACCTGAACGGCTATGCCGCGATTCCCTTGATGGGCGGGCTCATCGACATGGGCATGGATCCCGGCGCCGCCATGGCGTTCATGACTGCCGGCGGCGTATCGTCCATCCCGGCGGCGATGGCCGTCGCGGTCCTGGTGAAGCGCCCGGTGTTTGCCGCGTACATCCTGTTGGGGTTGAGCGGGTCGATGGTTACCGCATTGCTGTATACCTGGCTGTTGTGAGCAGGGTTCTGATTAAACCGCTCTAGACCACCCGCTCGTTGCCGCCGTCAACGGGAACCTGGGCGCCGGTGGTCTTGGCAAAGGTCGGCCCGACCAGCTCGCAGATCACACCGGCCACGTCGGCGGCGGTGACCTCGGTCTTCAGCAGGTTTCTGGTCTTGTATTCCTCCACGGACATGCCGTAGCTGCGGGCGCGGCCGCGCAGCACGCCATCGGACCACAATCCGGTATCAAACACCGCGTCCGGGTGAACCGTGTTGACGCGGATGCCGTCGCCCGCAAGCTCCATCGCGGCCACCCGGGCCAGCTGGGTCAGCCCGGCCTTGGCCGCCGAGTAGGCCGAGGCATCCGGGCCCGGCGCCGGCACGTTCCTGGAGCCCACGAAAACCACCGCCGGCTCGATACCGTGCTTGAGGTAGGGGATGGCGTAACGCAGCAGCCGCTGGTGGCTCGACAGATTGAGGTCGAGACTGCTGTTCCAGGTATAATCGTCCATATCCTCGATCGACCGGCTCGCGGGGAAGTTGCCGGCGTTGCTGATCAGGATGTCCAGACCGCCGAACGTCCGCATAGCTGTTTCCACCAGTGCCTGGAGCTTCCCGGCGTCGGTCACGTCGCATTCCACGGTCCTGACATCCGGGCGATCAAGCTCCGGGGCCGTCAATCCCTGGATGTCCGCTGCCACGACGGCGGCGCCGCGCTCCAGCAGAACCGTCGCGCAGGCCTTGCCAATACCGCTGCCGGCGCCCGTCACCAGGGCAACCTTGCCGGCAAGCGGCAGCCCGCCCCCACCGGCCTTGATCTTGGCCTGCTCCAGTTCCCAGTACTCCACGTCGAATATGTCCTTTTCGGGGAGCGCCCGCCAGCCGCCGAGTGCCTCGCCCCACTGTATGGCGCGGGCGGTGTGCCGGGCGATGTCCGCGACGATACGGGTTTCCCTGACTGAAGCGCCGAACGACAGGACCCCACGGCCCGGCCATATGGCCCAGCGCGGCGCCGGGTCCAGGCATGTCTTGCTGCCGTCGGTGTTGCCCAGGAAGTAATGCTTGTAATCGTCGATGAAACCGGAGATCGAGTGATCGATGTCGTCCCCGACGATGAGTGGAACACGCTTGGTGCGAATGACATGATCCGGGGTCAGGGGTCCCCGCGTGGCAATGCTCTCGAGATCGTCCCGTTCACTGAAACCGGCCGCCTCGGGGCTGTCATCGATACGCACCAGCATCGGCTTGCCGGCGGCCAGAGAAATCCATTCACGCAGGACCGACAGTCGACGGCAGTTGACCTCCCGGGGCCCGGCGCTGAGCGCGACACTCATGGCGCCGCGTGACTCAAGGCAACGCTCCGCATCGTCCACCAGACGGATCATCCCCTCGTAGCTGTCGCGGGCGTCGTCCGCGAAGCTGAACACGCCGTGATTCATCAGCACGATCCCCTCGAGGCTCGACCAGTCCACCTCCGCGGTCAGCAACCTGATCCGGCGCGCCAGCATGAATCCCGGCATCACGTACGGCACTACGAGCACCCGCCCGTCGTACACCTCGCGCACCAGCCGCTCGCCCTCGGGCGTGTTCGTCAGCGTTACCACCGCGTCGGCGTGGGTATGGTCCACATACCGGAATGGAATGATCGCGTGGAGGATCGCCTCCACGGAGGGATTCGGCGCGGATGGATCCAGCATCGCCGCCCGCTGGTGCTTGACCATGTCGCTGTCGGAAAGCGATTCAAGATCCGCCATGCGCCTGAGCACATCGAGCTTCACAGGGGCGAATCCGGCGGGCTCAATCTCCGCCAGGTCCCAGCCGCTGCCCTTTACGTACAGCACTTCATGCTCTTCGCCGAAAATGTCCTCGATCGACGCCTTCACGGAGGTATTGCCGCCCCCGTGGAGAACCAGATCCTCGTCCCCGCCGATCAGGCGCGATGAGTAGGCGCGCAGCGACAGCGGGTCGTCGAAGCGTGCGGCGTCCTCCTCGTTCCAACTGCTTTTCATCGGGATCTCCAGTTCTGGATTAGTGATAACTCGTTCCGGATTCTATGACATGGACACCGCCTTGTCCCCGGGATCCGGCGCGGCCGGTGGGGGGCCAAAAAAAGAGCGGTGGCCCGGGGGCCACCGCTCTTCGCGCGGCACATACGGTCGCCGCCATGCTTGACTTGACTCGACTCAGTGCTCGTCCTTCTCCGAGTGCAGGCCCATGTACAGACTGATGCACATGGCCAGCAGCACGAGGGTGAACGGCAGGCCGGTGGTAATGGCCGCCGCCTGCAGGGCGCCGAGGGCGTCGCCGCCGCCGCCGAACAACAGTGCGCCGGCGATGAGGCCTTCCATGGTGGCCCAGAAGATCCGCTGGGGCACCGGCGCATCGAGCTTGCCGCCCGCGGTGATGCTGTCGATGACCAGGGAGCCGGAGTCAGACGACGTCACGAAGAACACCAGCACCAGCACGATGGCGATGAACGAAGTGATGGCCGTCAACGGCAGGTTCTGCAGCATCTGGAACATGGCCAGCGAGCTGTCGGTAATGCCTTCGGACAACGGTTCGACATTGTTCAATACCTGCTCGAGGCCGGAGCCGCCGAAGGTGGCCATCCACACGATGGTGATCACGGTCGGCACCAGCAGTACCGCGGTGATGAAGCCACGCACCGTGCGGCCGTAGGACACACGGGCGATAAACATGCCGACGAAGGGCGACCAGGAGATCCACCAGGCCCAGTAGAAGACCGTCCAGCCCTTGTAGAACGTATCGTCTTCCCGCCCGATCCAGTTGCTGAGAGGAATGATGTTCTGCACGTACTCGACGGCCACGATACCGATGTTCATTAAGATGGCGATGGTCGAGCCAGCCAGTATCACGAACACAAGCAGCAGAGCGGCCAGCGCCATGTTGAAGTTACTCAACACCTTTACGCCCCCCTCGATGCCGCGCACGACGGAAATCACCGCCACGAATGTGACGCCGACGATCACCGCAATCTGGGTATTGATGGTATTGGGCACATCGAACAGAAAAGCCAGACCCGACGCGGCCTGCTGCGCCCCGAAACCCAGCGAGGTCGCGAGACCGAAAATCGTCGCCAGAACCGCCACCACGTCGATGATGTGCCCGGTCCAGCCCCACACCCGGTCGCCGAGCAGCGGATAGAACGCGGACCGGATGGTCAGCGGCATGCCCTTGTTGAAAGTAAAGAAGGCCAGGGACAAGGCCACAACCCCGTAGATGGCCCAGGGATGCAGACCCCAGTGAAACATCGTGGCGCCCAGTGCCAGGTCGTACGCCTCGGGCGTGCGCTCGGCCACGTTCAGGGGCGTCCCGTACCACGCGGTGTAGTAGGCGGTCGGCTCCGCGACACTCCAGAACATCAGGCCGATGCCCATGCCGGCGGCGAACAACATTCCGAACCAGGCAATCGTGGAATGCTCCGGTCTGGCATCCCGGCCACCCAGACGAATCCTGCCCACCGGCAGAACGATCAGGGCCAGAATGAACACGACAAAAATATTACCGCCCACCATGAACAGCCAGTCGAAGTTTTCGATTGACCAGTTCTTGGAGCCGTCGAAGGCGACCTTTGCCGATTCCGGAAAAATGAGGGTCCCGATTACGAATAACAGGATCAACGTAGCGGCGATGGCAAACACCGGGTGGTGTATATCCATGCCGAATTTCTCGACATTGTCCTGGCCGACTTCATAATCGGTGGTGTATCTGTCATCAGCCATTAACAAATCCTCTGGTGTAATTATTGGTAGTCAAGCGGCCCGGATGCTAACACGCATGCGCAAGCCGGGTGAAATCACCGCTGTCGCACACAGCATATAAGCCGTCGCATGGAAAAAACACCGCCGCAAAGCCCCGGATCAACGGTGGAATTTTCTTGAATCCGAGGACCCGATAGATTGTTCTTTCACACCCGCGTGCGCGCCAGTCCGAGCACCGATTCCTCGTTCCCCGCCATCGAGAAGCCCAGCCCGTCCAGGCGCTGTTTCAGGGCCGCTTGTTGCGGCTGCGCGAGCGGCGCCAGAGGCGGGCGGACGGTCTTCCATGCCTCATCGTCGTAGAGCCCCGCACACAGCGTCTTCAGCGCCGGTATCATGGTGAACTGCTCCAGCACGTCACGCACCGATGTGATCCCGCCCTGGAGGGCGTCGACGTCCTCCCCGCCGCGCCGCCAGTGCTCGTACACCAGACGGACACCGGCGGGATTGACGTTGCCCGACGCCGTGATGCAGCCGGCACCGCCGTTCCGCAGCGTGTCCAGCAGGAAGCGTTCCGACCCGGCGAATATCGCCATATCCGGAAACCGGGCCAACAGATCCTGCGTGTAACGCCAGTCACCGCCGCTGTCCTTCAGCC
>JBEPXV010000113.1:0-6462 GCA_041641695.1 Gammaproteobacteria bacterium
GCCCGGGTCAAGAGGTTCCGCGAACGGCACCACCAGCAGTGCGCACACCAGACCGCCGCCCGCGACCGGGGCGAGACGGCTGAGATTCGGCGTGCGTCGCAGGATGGTGTAGTTGGCGCCGATCACCACGGCGCCGCCCAGGGCGATCAGGTCGCCCCGCCAGTTGCCGAGCCCCACCGACCCGCCGAATACCACGACAATACCGGCGAGGGCCGTGCCGATTGCCAGCCAGGTTCGCACCGGCACCCATTCCCGGAGAAAGACGCCCGAAAATGCGGCGGCGAACAGCGGCGCCGCCGTGAGGATGACCACGGCGTTGGCGACCCCGGTATTGGATATGGCCCCGACAAAGGCCAGCTGCATCAGGCCGAAACCGAGCACCAGAACGGCGGCCGGCCAGCCCCCTTCCACCAGCGCGTTCCAGGTCCAGCGCCGGCGCCGGGCCCGGAATACGGCCGTGAGGGACAGAGCAATCAGCAGGCCGCGCCAGAAAACGATGTCGGCCGCCGGCGCGGCCGCGAGGCGTATCAACAGCGCATCCACGCTGAGCACCGTCACGCCGGTGGCGGCGAGCCAGGTTCCCCTGCGGTGGTCGATGTGGAACGCCGATGCGGTCCCGGCGGGGCTAATCGACGGCAATCACTTTCCCCGTGATCCCGCCCTCGACGCTCTTCGCAAAAGCCAGGCCCACGCGGCGCGAGGACACCGGGTCGTGGCCCGGAAACATGTACCCGAGCTCAGCGGCGGAAACGTCGAGAAGACCCGGGCTCACCACGTTGAGCCGCAGACCGCGCGGCATTTCGATGGACGCCCCGGTCACGAATCCCGCCAACGCCGCATTGGCGGTCGACGCATTGACGCCGGTGGGTATCGGGTCACGTTCCAGGATGCCGCTGGTCAGGGTAAACGAACCGCCGTCGGCAACGTGCTCCAGGCCGCGCAGCACCACGTTCACCTGCGCCATGACTTTGCCGGACAGGCCCACCATGAACTGCTCCTCGGTTATCCCGGTCAACGGCCCGAAATGCGCGGCCCCTGCCGCGCAGACCACGGCGTTCACCGGCCCGGTCTGCCGGTACATGGCGTCGATGGATGTCCGGTCGGTGATGTCCACATTCACATCGCCGCTGCCGCGGCCCGCCCTGATGAGCTCGTGGCGGGCCCCGAGCTCGCCGCACACGGCGCGGCCCACGGCGCCGCCGGCGCCGATTACGATGATCTTCAACTGCAATGCTCCTTATAGAAAAACAGGCGTGGGGATTATACGGAACCGAGCCCGGGTGGCGGCGGAGAATCAACTGGACAGCCGCTTGGCGCGCGTATGCAGCCTTTACCGGGGACCGCGGTTGCTAATGGCGACGCCGCCGCGGGGCACACGGGAGCGCAACCGGTGCCCCGCTATGACCGGCCCGGCGCCCGCCGCCGGCGACGGGGCCGGTCCGGCGCGCCGTCTTCACCCGTAAACCCGGGATCCGGCAGATCGACTCTCTTGCGCAGCTCCGGGAATCCATCGGCCTTGTGGGGAATCGCCATGGCCTTGACGAAATGCTCCTGGAACTTCGGCTCCACGGCGGTCTCGATCTTGTGGATGCGCTTGACCACCCGCTCGATCTCTTCCCTGGCATTGCGGTCCATCAGGGCCATCCGGGCGCCGTCGCCGGCGGCGTTGCCGACGGAATAGACATTGTCCAGATCGCAGTCTGGGATCAGGCCGAGGATCATCGCGTACTTGGTGTCGATATTGTTGCCGAAGGCGCCGGCGATCTTGATCCGGTCCACGCGCTCCACCCGCATGCGATCCATCAGCAGCTTGACGCCGGCATAGAGCGCGGCCTTGGCCAGCTGGATCTGGCGGACATCGTTCTGGGTGACGACGACACGCACGCTCTCGTTCTCGTACAGGAGATAGGAAAAGGTGCGCCCGTCGGCGTATACCCGATCGCTGCGCGCCGCCAGCTCGCCCTTGATGATGCCGTCGGCGCTGAGGATCCCCGCCAGAAACATCTCGGCGATCACCTCGATGATCCCGGAGCCGCAGATGCCGGTGACCCTGGTGTCGGCGGCGGCGAACGCCGCGGAGTCCGACCAGTCATCGCAGCCGATCACCCGGACGCGCGGCTCCAGCGTTTCGGGGTTGATGCGCACCCGGTCGATGGCGCCCGGGGCGGCGCGTTGCCCGCCGCTGATCTGCGCGCCTTCGAATGCCGGGCCGGTGGGGCTCGAGCAGGCCATCAGCCGGTCGCGGTTGCCGAGCACGATCTCGGCGTTGGTGCCGACATCCACCAGCAGGGTCATGGCCTCGTCGTTGTAGGGCCGCGCCGACAGCACCATGGCGGCGGCGTCGGCCCCGACATGGCCGGCGATACAGGGCAGTACGTAAACCCGGGCGTCGGGATTGATGCCCAGCTCCAGCGTCGCCGCCGAGGTCGCTACCGACTCGTCGGTAGCGAGGGCGAACGGCGCGCCGCCGAGTTCCACGGGATCGATTCCCAGCAGCAGGTGGTGCATCACCGGGTTGCCGACGAAGGTGATGTCCAGCACGTCGTGGGGGTCCGCGTCCACTTCTCGCGCCACGTCCGCGATCAGGGTGCTGATGGTCTCGCGCACGGCGCTGGTCATTTCCCGGTCGCCGCCCGGGTTCATCATGACGTAGGACACCCGGCTCATCAGGTCCTCGCCAAACCGGATCTGGGGATTCATGGCCCCCGAGGAAGCCAGCACCCGGCCATCGGTAAGGTCGCACAGGTGCACGGCGACGGTCGTGGAACCGACGTCGATGGCGGCGCCGTAGACCCGGTCGTGAAAACCCGGCCACAGGGCGATGATCTCCCGGTCGTCGTACAGGGCCACCGTGACCCGCCACTCGCCTTTTCTCAGTATCTTTTGTAAATCACGGATCAATACCAGGTCGCAGGTCAGGCCCGTCAGTCCCCACTCGAATTCTAGGGCGAGCTTCAGCCGCGTGAGGTCGCCTTCCGGGTTGTGCATGTTCGGCTCGGGGACTTCCACGTAGTGGAGGCGAACCATCGGGAACAGGTCCAGATCCAGCAGACCGGCCTGCTTGCGCACCACCTGCCGGTGGACCTGGCTGTCCGGCGGCACGTCGATCACCACGTCGTCGAGCAGCCGTGTCTGGCAGGCCAGCCGCCGGCCTGCCGCCAGGCCGTATCGCTCGTCGTACTGCGTCTCGACGGCGCCGCGGCCGCTCAAGTGGTCGTGCTTCGAGCTGATACCGTGCTTGGCAAACTCGCCCTCCGTGCACAGGATCTGACAGCGGCCGCACATGGCTCTTCCGCCGCAAACGGAGTCCAGGTCCACGTTCAGGGTCTGCGCGGCCTGCAGCAGCGTCGTGCCCGCCTCGAACTCGCCGCGCTTGCCGCTGGGGAGAAAGACTACCTTGGCGTGTCGTTCGGACATGCTTATTCGGCCCTGGTCTGCTGAATGGTTGCACCCGCCGGGCCGGCCGCCATCATCGGTCGGCCACGGGATCGTCCCCGTATCATTCGAAGGTCAATCAGCGTGCCGCGCGGCCCCGCGGGCTATCGGTCGGCGGCGTAGCAGGGAACGTCGCCGTCCAGCTGGTAATAATCTCCCTTGTCCGCCGTGTAGATGTGGGCCTCGATTCGCAGGCCCGTGGCGCCGTTCAATGTGCCCGCCATGATGGAGGTATGCACCCCGCCGTCGGGCTTCCAGAAGAGATTGGAGCCGCAGCGGCCGCAGAAGCCCCGGCACGCGGACGCGGACGATCGATACCATTGCAGCGCCCCCCCGGGATCGTCGATTTCCAGCGCGTCGTTGTCGGCGGCGGTGGCGGCCACATAGTGGCCGCTGGTCCGGCGGCACTGGCCGCAGTGGCAGGCCAGAATCGGGCGCAGGGCTCCAGTGACCCGGTAGGTCACGGCCCCGCACAGGCAGCCGCCCTCCCGATACGCGGGCTCAACCCGCGGCACGGCGCCGCCGCCGACCGCGCCGCGCCGCGCCGCCGCCGCTCGCCTCCAATAGATGCGCCGGAGTCGGCTCGCGGTAGGCGCGGATCCATCTCGCGCAGTCCTTGTCGTGGCCCATCAGGACGTCGGCGGCACGAATGGACTGCACAACCTCGGGATGCAGAGGATTGGTAATCGCGCAGGTCATCCCGGCCGCGACGGCCATGGAAAGGAAAGCCCCGTTGATGCCATTGCGGTTGGGCAGCCCGAAGCTGATGTTGGACGCGCCGCAGGTGGTGTTGCACTTCAGCTCCTCGCGGATCCGGCGCACCAGCGTGAAGACCTGGCGCCCCGCCGATCCCATGGCGCCGATGGGCATGACCAGCGGATCGATGACCACATCGGCAGCGGGGATACCGTAATCGGCGGCCCGGTGGACGATCTTTTTCGCCACCTCGAAGCGAACGTCCGGATCCTCGGAAATCCCGGTCTCGTCGTTGCTGATCGCCACCACCGCGGCGCCGTGCCTGGCCACCAGGGGCAGGACGGATTCGAGCCGTTCCTCCTCGCCGGTTACCGAGTTCACCAGCGCCTTGCCCTGGTAGACGCTCAGACCCGACTCCAGCGCCGCCACTATGGACGAATCGATGCACAGCGGCACGCTGGTCAGCGACTGCACGAGCTGCACGGACTTGGCGAGAATCGCCGGCTCGTCCGCCAGCGGTATGCCGGCGTTGACGTCCAGCATCTGCGCCCCGGCCTCCACCTGGGCCAGGGCATCGGCCTCCACACGCCTGAAATTACCTTCGCGCATCTCCCTGGCCAGGACCTTGCGGCCAGTGGGGTTGATTCTTTCTCCGATGAGCACGAACGGCCGGCCAAAGCCGATGACGACTTCTCGGGTGGCGGAACTTACTACGGTATCGGTCATTGTTTTTCTCTACGTCGCTTGCAGCATTCAAGAACTCCGGTGCGCTGGCACCCCCAGACCACAACCGCGGGCCGGCGCAATATCCGCCCGGGGCTCATCACGCTATTCCGCGGCCGCGAGCTCATTGTTTCCCTTCGCTCGGACCAGGCGCAGCAGATCCTCATCGGTCATGCTCGACTCGAGCTCATCGGCGGCCCGGTCCACCTCGGTCTGCAGATCCACGCCGGCGATCTCCCGGGACGCGCGCCGCCACTCGCTCAGATACAGATCGCTGCTGCCCCGGCCGGCGCGCATCGCGGCCCGGTCGATGGCTTCCTGGAACCGCTGCGACAGCTGCTTCCTGGCGGTCCGGCGTCCCGCCTTGCCGATCACCTGGGCAGGAATATCCCGCCAGTAGACAATAGTCAGTTTGGCCACGGCAGGTTCTCCCGGTCAATATCGTGCAAGGCCCGGTTGAAAGGCTCGAGCCCGGTCAGCCGGTATTCGAATACCAGCCCCAGGCGCTCGGCGGCCGCCCGCGCCCTGTCCAGCAGCGCTTCGTCGCGGCGCTGCGCCAGGTAAACCAGGCGCGTGTAGTTGCCGAAGTACATCGACTGCAACTCGGGATGATCCTCGATGCCCAGATCGCGAAGGATCAGCCGGTCGAAGTGCCGGACCAGGTAGTCGGTCAGATAGAACGTCCCGGGCTCGGCATCGCTCATGGCGTTGAAAACCGCGGTGCCGGCAAAGAATTCGTAACAGTGATTGCCGCCGATTCGCTCGACATTCTCCTGCGCCAGCATGGCGTCCAGCCGCCCGCCCGTGCCACAGTCGGCATAGGCAACATATATGTTCCGATAGCGGCCGCGGGCGGCGTGAATCCTTTCCCGCACCGCGCCGGTTATCTTTTCCGGAGTGTTGTGCAGCCGGGCGGGCAGGCACTGTATCTCGAGATGATTCCAGCCGCTGCGATCGATAGCCGCCGTCAGCTCGTGTGCCAGGGCGCCACAGGCGATGATCAGGCTGCTGGATGATTCCGCCATCACATTCGTCCCACGGCCATCGGCCCTTACCCGGCCGCCTGGCGGGCCTGAACCAGCTTCTGCGCGGTTTCCACGGCTACCGCCGCATCCCGGCAGTACGCGTCGGCGCCTATCGCCTCACTGAACTCCTCGTTGAGCGGCGCGCCGCCCACCAGCACGATGTAATCATCCCGTATGCCCTGCTCCGTCATGGCGTCGATGACCACCTTCATGTATGGCATCGTCGTGGTCAGCAGCGCGGACATGCCTAGAATATCCGGCTTGTGCTCCTCCAGCGCCTCGAGATATTTTTCGACCGGGTTGTTGATCCCGATATCGATAACCTCGAACCCGGCGCCTTCCAGCATCATGGACACCAGGTTCTTGCCGATGTCGTGGATGTCCCCCTTCACGGTGCCGATGACCATCTTGCCGATCTGCCTGGCCCCGGTCTCGGCGAGCAGCGGCCGTAGTATCTCCATGCCACCTTTCATCGAGTTGGCCGCAAGCAGCACCTCGGGCACGAAAAGGATGCCGTCCCGGAAATCGATGCCGACGATCCGCATGCCCTCCACCAGAGCCTCGCTCAGAACCTTTTCCGGGC
>JBEPXV010000114.1:0-6452 GCA_041641695.1 Gammaproteobacteria bacterium
CAGACCGATCTCGAGTACTTCAACCCGGCCAACCGCTTCGACGCCGAGGGCATGACCCAGCTCATCGAGGCGATCGAGGGCCGGCGCAAGCTGCGCAACGACATCGAGCAGGCCTCGATGGTGGCGATACGCACCCGAAACCTGGAGGCCGAGAAGGAAACCCTGAAGCTGGAGCAGGAGAGCGAGAGCTCGCGCCTGACCCAGGAGCAGGAGCTGGAGGCCATGCGCGCCGAGCAGCGGGCCGCGATCCAGCAGGCGCGCGTGACCCGCGAGGCGGAGTCCGAGCAGTGGCGCATCAGCAGTGAGCAGGAGACCCGCGAGCGCGAGATCGCGCGCCAGCGGGCGCTGGAGGCGGCCGAGATCGCCGCCCGGGAGGAGACGGAGAAGGCCCGCATCGTCCATGAGCAGTCGCTGGAAGCGGCGCGCCTGGACCGGGAGCACCAGATCCGCTCCCAGCAGATCAAGCAGAAGCACGAGATCGACCACTCGGAGATCGCCTCCAACGAAGACATCGAGCGCTCGCGCATCGTGTCCGAGCGCCAGCTCCGCGAGTCGCGCATCGCCGCCGACGAGGAAACCGAGGCCCGCGAGGTCGCCAAGGGCCAGCAGGTCGAGACCGCGAAGCTCGCCGCCCACAAGGCGGTGGAGTCGGCGCGCATCGAGCAGGAAAAAGCCCTGGACAAGGCCCGCATCGAGCGCGACCGGCTGCTGCGCTCCCAGCAGATCTCCCAGCGCCAGTCCATCGAGGAAGCCGAGATTTCCGCCAACGAGGAAATCGAGCGGGCCCGGGTCGCCTCCGAGCGGGGCCTGGACGAAGTCCGCATCCTCAAGGAGCGCGACCTCAAGCGCCTGGAAGTGGAGCGCGACATGGCCCTGGAGCTGGCGGAGATCGAGCGCCAGATCAGCGTGCTGCAGAAGCAGTCCGAGGAAGCCGGGGCGCGCGCCGCCACCGAGGCCGAACGGGTCAAGGCGGTGGAAGCCGAGGAAAGCGTCAACACCCGGCGCGAGACGGTCATCGCCGAGCGCATCGCCGCGGTGGACCGGCTGCTGGCGGAAAAGGACGCCGACACCACCCGCATCGCCGCGGAGGCCGACAAGATTTCCTCGGCGGTGGCGGCCGAGGCCCAGCGCCTGCGCAACGAGGCCGACAACATCCTCAGCGAGGATGCCCGCGCCGGCATGCTGCGCTCGAAGATGATCGACCGGCTGGAGAACATCGTGCGCGAGAGCGTCAAGCCCATGGAGAACATCGAAGGCATCAAGATCCTGCACGTCGACGGGCTGGGCGGCGGCGGCCAGGGCGGTCATCGCTCGCCCACCGACGAGGTCATCGAGAGCGCCCTGCGCTACCGGGCCCAGGCGCCGTTGATCGACGAGATGATGAAGGAGATCGGCGTCGAGGGCTCCAAAGTTGCCGGCATGGGCGACATCTTCCGCTCCGCCAAGGATGCGCAGAGCCTGGCGCGGAGCTCGGAGGACAGCGAGTCGAAAAGCGACGGGCCGGGCAAGAAGTCCGCCAGGAAGTCCGAGAAAGAGTCGGACGAGTAGCGGGGAAACATGCCACAGGTTTACACCTCTTCAATAATCGGGGCGCCCGCCGACCGGGTCTGGGCGGCGGTGCGCGACTTCAACGCTCTGCCCGACTGGCATCCGGCCATCGCCGAGAGCCGCATTGAGGGCGGCGCGCCCTCCGACCAGGTGGGCTGCGTGCGCGCCTTCCGGCTCACCGACGGCGGGGCCATCCGGGAGAAGCTGCTGGCATTGTCGGATTACGACTTCTGCTGCACCTACTCGATCCTGGAAAGCCCGATGGGCGTCGAGAACTACGTCGCGACCCTGAAGCTCACCCCGGTCACCGACGGCAGCCGCACCTTCGCGGAATGGTCGGCGGAGTTCGACTGCCCCCCGGAGCGCGAAGCCGAGCTCGTCCGGCAGATCGGCGAGGGTGTTTTCCAGGGCGGCTTCGACGCGCTCAAGGAACGCTTCGGACGCTGACATGACCGTGAAAGTCCGCCGCAGCACCGTGATCGATGCGCCCGTCTCAGCGGTGTGGGAGCTGTTGCGCGACTTCAACGCCCACGACAAGTGGCATCCCGCGGTGGCGCACAGCACCCTGGAGGAGGCCACCCGGCCCGACGAGATCGGGGCGGTGCGGCATTTCCGGCTCACGACGGGCGAGCGGCTGCGCGAGAAACTGCTGACGCTGTCCGACCGGCATCACAGCTTTCGCTACGCCATCGTGGACAGCGAGGTGCCGCTTCACGACTACGTGGCGGAGGTCCAGCTCAAGCCGGTGACCGACGGCGACCGGACCTTCTGGTCCTGGAGCTCGACCTTCAACACCCCCGCCGGTCAGGAGCGCGAGCTGGCGCAGCTCGTTGCGGAGAATGTTTACGAGGCCGGCTTCGAGGCGGTCCGAGGCCGTGTCGAGCAGCGGGCACGCGATGCGCTGGCAGCCCGGCGCTCGTATATCACCGATCCCCGTCCGACGGCGGGGCCCGCGACGACGGAATCCATCGGCGGCACCGCCATGGCGATCGATCGCTACGGCGGCGCGGACGAGCTCCACCCGGCGCCGGTCTCGCCGCCGCCGCCGGGGCCGGGCCAGGTGCGCCTGCGCCAGACCGCCATCGGTGTCAACTTCATCGATATCTATTGCCGCACCGGCTACTTCGACTTGCTCCAGCCGCCGGGCGTGCTCGGAATGGAAGCCGCCGGCGAAGTCATCGATGTCGGGGAGGGCGTGCGCCACCTCGCGCCGGGTCAGCGCGCGGCCTACGCCTGCCCGCCGGTCGGCGCCTACGCCACGGTACGCACCATGGATGCCGGGCTGGTGGTGCCGCTGCCCGATTATATCGACGACATCACCGCCGCGGCGGGACTGCTGAAGGGCATGACGGCCGAATTCCTGCTCCACCGTGTGCACCCACTGCAGGCGGGCGAGACGGTGCTGGTCTATGCCCCGGCCGGCGGGGTGGGCCGGCTGCTGTGCCAGTGGGCGGCGTACCTGGGCGCGACGGTCATCGGCGCCACGTCCAGCGAGGACAAGGCCCGGGCGGCGCGCGATGTCGGCGCCCGCCACGTCATCCTGCCCGGCGAGGCCAGCCTGGAAGAACAGGTGCTCGCATTGACGGGCGGGCGCGGTGTGGACGTGATCTACGACGCCGTGGGCCGAGACAGCTTCGCGCACTCGGTGGCTGCCCTGGCGCCGCGGGGTCACCTGGTGAGCTACGGCCAGGCTTCGGGCGACATCGGCTCCTGGCACATCGGCTCCCTGGCGACCAAGTCCGTCACCTTGTCGCGGCCCAACTACGTGCATTACACGGACACGCCGGACAAGGTCGCTGCCATTACCGGGCGCCTGTTCGATGCGGTCCGCCGGCACATCATCCGCATCGAGATCGGGCACCGCTTTGCGTTGAGCGAGGCGGCGGAAGCGCACCGGGCGCTGGAGGGACGACGGACGAGCGGGTCGATCGTGCTGGTGCCTGACGCGTGACGATTGTCGGGATCAAATCCGGAGTTACAGGCGCCGGGGTTCCGGACAGGTTTTATTTGATAGAGAGACGACAATGAAATTTGCAGTATTCGACTGGAAAGGCACGCGCCACGTGGGCCGTGTCAACGAGGCCGGCAAGACGATCGACCGCTTCGACCTGCCGGCGGGCCTCGCCGATAATTTCGGCGTGGCGTGCCTGATCGAGGCCGGTCCCCCGGTAGTGGCGGAAACCCTGCCGGTGGAGGAGGTGGCTTTCCAGGCGCCGATTCCGAGGCCGCGGCGCAATATATTCTGCGTCGGCAAGAACTACTTCGAGCATGCCAACGAGTTCGCGGCCTCCGGCTTCGACAGCTCCGCCGCCAAGGGCGCGGTGCCGGAGGCGCCGATCGTTTTCTCCAAGGTGCCGGAAACGGTGATCCCGAGCGGCGCGCCGATCCGGATCGACCCGTCGGTGGACGATTCCATCGACTACGAGGCGGAACTGGCGGTGATCATCGGCAAGTCGGGCCGCAACATCAGCAGCGACGACGCCATGGGCCACGTGTGGGGCTATACCATCGTCAACGACGTGACCGCCCGCGAGCTGCAGGGCCGCCACAGCCAGTGGCTGATCGGCAAATCCCAGGACACCTTCTGTCCCATGGGGCCGTGGGCGGTGACGGCCGACGAGGTCGACCTGTCCGATACGTCGGTGCGCTGCTGGGTCAACGACGAGCTGCGCCAGGACTCCAACACCAGCCTGCTGATCTTCGATGTGCCCACGATTATCGCGGCGATCTCCAACGGCATCACCCTGCGGCCCGGCGACGTGATCGCCACCGGCACGCCGGCGGGGGTCGGTATCGGCTTCAAGCCGCCCAGGTATCTCGCGGCGGGTGACACGGTCCGCGTCGAGATCCGGAATATCGGCGTACTGGAAAACGGGGTGGAGCAGGTATGACTGATTTACGGGTAGGCAGCATGGTTGTCGAAGATACGGGCGAGGGGCCGGCGGTGGTCATGGTTCATGGCCTGGGCGGCACGTCCAACAGCTTCCAGACGCTGATGGGGGCGCTGGAAGGGTGCCGGGTCCTGCGCCCCGATCTCCCGGGTGCCGGGCGTTCGGCGTACCGGCCGGGCCTGTCCAGCCTCGAGCGCATGGCGGATGCCCTGAAGGACTGCCTGCGCACGGCCGGCCTGGAGCGCGCCCATTTCGTCGGCCATTCCATGGGCACGCTGCTGTGCCAGTACCTGGCCGCGGCGTCGCCGAACATGGTAAGCAGCCTGGTGCTGTTCGGGCCTATACTGGAGCCCCCGGTGGCCGCGCGTCAGGCGCTCAAGGAACGCGCAGAGACGGCCCGCACCGCCGGCATGACCGGCATCGCCGACGCCATCTCGACGGCCAGCGTGGCCGAGTCCTCGCGCCGCGACAACCCGGTCACCGCGGCTTTCGTGCGCGAGAGCCTGACACGCCAGGACCCGGGCGGCTATGCCGCGCACTGCACGGCGCTGAGCGAGGCGCCGGCCGCCAGGCACTCAGCCATTCGCTGTCCGACGCTGCTGGTGGCGGGAGAGAACGACCCGGTGGCGCCGGTGGACATGGCGCGGCGGCTCGGCGAGCAGATTGACGGTGCCCGGGTCGAGGTCATTCCCGGTATCGGGCACTGGATGATGGTGGAGGCGCCCGGGCGCTCCGCCGAGCTTCTACGCGCTCACCTCGACGCGAGCGCATCACAATCCGGCACTGGAGGGTAAGCACCATGGCGGACGACGCTTTCAGCGGCTGGGGCGGCGGCAACGGCTCCGGCAACCACGAACCCGAAATCACTTTCAGCAACGTGCGCATCCTGGATGCCACCGGCGAGGCGCCCTACACCGGCGACGTCACTGTAGCCGGCAATCGCATCAAGTCCATCAACCGGTCCGGCATGGGAAGCTACAGCTTCAATACCAATGGCGGCCAGCGCATCGACTGCCGCGGCATGACGCTGATGCCGGGCATGATCGACGCCCATCTGCACCTGAGCTGGAACAACGCCCCGGGCATCAACCCGATCCAGATGATGCCGGTGGAGGAGCATGTTCTGAACTGCATCGAGATGGCGAAGGTGGTGCTGGACGCCGGCTTCACTGCGGGCCGCGGCGCGGCCGCGGCCAAGGAACGGCTCGACGTTGTCATCCGCGACGCCATTAATGCCGGACGCTGCCCGGGGCCGCGCTACACCGCTGCGGGACCGGAGGTGACCTCGGTGGGTGGCCTGGGCGACGCCACCCTGCCGCACATCGACCATCCCGGGCTGAATCTCGGTATCGTGGTGTCCGGCCCGGAAGAGGTCCGGCGCACGGTGCGGCGGCTGATCAAGTGGGGCGTGGATACGATCAAGATCAACCTGTCGGGCGAGGAAATCACCGGCATGCCGGCCCAGGCCAACCAGTTCGACGACGACGAGATCGGTATGGCGGTGCGCGAGGCGCGCCGGCGCGGCAAGACCCTGGCGGCCCACGCGCGCTCCAAGGAGTCGATCCAGAAGTGCGTCCAGTTCGGCATCGAGTATATCTATCACGCGTCGTTCTGCGACGAGCAGACCCTGGACATGCTGGAGGCGGCCAAGGACAAGCACTTCGTCGCCCCGGGCCTGGCCTGGCTGCTGAACACCGCCCGCAATGCCGGCGACTACGGCGTCACGCCGGGCAGCTACATGTCCGACATGTACGAGCGCGAGCTCGAGGCAGCCGTGGAGACCATGCAGAAGATGCACAAGCGCGGCATCCGGGTCCTGATCGGCGGCGACTACGGTTTCGCCTGGACGCCCCACGGCACCAACGCCAAGGACATCGAGTACTTCGTCGACCTGGTGGGCATGACGCCCATGGAGGCTATCCAGGCCGCCACCCGGTACGGCGGCGAGATCATGGGCATGGGCAACGAGCTCGGTATGATCCGCGAGGGTTTCCTTGCCGACATGCTGCTGGT
>JBEPXV010000115.1:0-6437 GCA_041641695.1 Gammaproteobacteria bacterium
CAACCATTCGATTTGTCACCAAATACAGCATGCTACGCCAGGTGGCTGAACAAACATGATTGCCTGTCCTGGCATTGAGCGTGCTTATTTTTCAACTCAAGAAACAAGCATAAATGTTTGAACCTGGGGAGCAAAATCAGCCATGCGTCAACTGCCCAGAACGAACGCGCTCGTCCTGATACTGGTACCCGCGCTGACCTCTGCGCCCGCACTGGCGCAGGACGATCAGGTTGAGCTGACCGGTATCGAGGTCATCGGGACCACGCCGCTGCACGGTATCGGCCTGCCGGCCGAGCAGATGCCGGCCAATGTTCAGACGGCGACTGACGAAGACATGGAGCGTGTTCAAGGGCTGGACCTCTCGGACTTCATGAACAAGACACTCGGCAGTGTCAGCATCAACCAGGCGCAGAATAACCCTTTCCAGCCCGACCTCAAGTTTCGCGGCTTCACTGCCTCACCGTTGGTCGGCAACGCTCAGGGCTTGTCTGTCTATATGGATGGCATCCGCGTCAACGAGCCGTTCGGTGACGCGGTCAAATTCGAGCTGATTCCAGAATCCGCGATCGCCGGCATGAACCTGATACCGGGATCCAATCCCGTGTTCGGCCTCAATACACTTGGCGGCGCGCTGTCGATCCAGACCAAGAACGGATTTACCCACGAAGGCCGCAGCTTGGAAGCGTTTACCGGCTCGTTCGATCGCCACTCGGGCACTGTTTCAAGCGGCGCCAATGACGGGTCCCTGGGTTACTTCGTCACGGGGTCAGTCACTGATGAAGACGGCTGGCGCGACTTTTCTCCTTCGCGGACGGCGATTTTGTCGCGCTGAGCAATGCCAGCGAAACCGAACAAGACAGCTATGGCTACGGCCTGCAAAGCACCTTCCTAGACGATCTGTTCTTCTTCCCGGATGTCGAGATCGGCGCGTGGGTATACCAGGTGCCGCAGGTGCCGTGTCGGCGGAACGCCTCGGTAATCGTGTCGGTGTACTCCGCCAGGTGTTCGAGCGGCACCAGGCGGCCGAGTCGGGTGTTATGTCTTGCCGGTAACGGCTGATCCATGACTACCCGAGACGAGGCTGATGCAGCTCACAGGGAGCATCCCGATTTACTGTTCGAATATCCGCAATACTCAGGAGGCATACACTCGCTGACGACGGCGCTTACCGCTCCATGCGGTTGACAATTGTATGCTGTATGCAAGACTAAGGCCACTTCCCGGAGCGCTACCCAATGCTGACACTCGACGCCCATCCCAGCGGCCGCCATTTCCTGCAGATACCCGGTCCAAGCCCGGTGCCCGATCGCATCCTGCGGGCGATGAGCCTGCCCACCATCGATCACCGCGGCCCCGAATTCGGCGCCCTCGGCCTGAAGGTGCTGGACGGCATCCGGAAGATATTCAAGACCAGTCATCCCGTGGTGATCTACCCGGCCTCGGGAACCGGTGCCTGGGAAGCTGCGCTCGCCAACACCATGAGCGCGGGCGACCACGTGCTGATGTACGAAACCGGCCATTTCGCGTCCCTGTGGCACAGGCTGGCGACCCGCCTTGGTATCAACGCGGAAGTCCTGGCGCTCCCTGGCGAGGACGAGACCGGCCTGCCGGTAAGCTGGCGGCACGGTGCCCAGGCAGACCTGATCGAAAATCGCCTGCGCGAGGACAGCGGCCACAGCATCAGGGCCGTGTGCGTAGTGCACAATGAAACCTCGACCGGCGTGACCTCGGACATCGCCGCGGTACGTCGAGCGATCGACGCGGCCGGGCATCCGGCACTGCTGATGGTCGACACCATCTCGGGCCTCGCCTGCGCCGATTACCGCCACGACGAATGGGGCGTCGACGTGGCCGTCAGCGGCTCGCAGAAAGGCCTGATGCTGCCGCCCGGGATCAGCTTCAACGCGCTTTCGCCAAAGGCGATCGAGGTGAGCCGGACAGCCAGACTCCCCAGGTCGTACTGGGCCTGGGACGAGATTCTGGAAAGCAATAAGACGGGCTACTGGCCCTACACGCCCAACACCAATCTGCTCTACGGCCTCAATGAATCCATCGACATGATTCTGGGCGAGGGCCTCGACTCGGTGCTGGCGCGCCATCGACGCTGGGGCGAAGCTGTGCGCACCGCGGTGAACGCATGGGGCCTTGCCATCCAGTGCGCCGATCCCGCGGTCTATTCGCCGGTGCTGACCGGCGTGATCACTCCCCGGGACGTGGATGCCGACGCGGTCCGGCGTCTGATCTACGAACGTTTCGACCTGTCCCTCGGCACCGGCCTCGGCAGGTTAAAGGGGCGCATGTTTCGCATCGGCCACCTCGGCGACTGTAATGACCTGACGCTGATGGCGGCCCTCGCCGGAGTCGAAATGGGTCTGGTCCAGTCCGGCGTATCGATCGCCGACAGCGGCGTACAGGCGGCCATGAACTTTTTCGCCTTGAATCCGCAACAGGCGGGACTCAACACCACGGCCTGACAACGAAGGGCCGCGGCACCCGTCGCTGGCCGGGTGCGGCGCGGCGCCGGCCGCTGACCTCGCCGTACATCCCGGCCATGAGCGGGTTCATCGGAATGCCCCGCGCGACGGCGTGGCCGTGCCAGCGATAGGTAGCCGCGATCCCGTCGTCGTTCCGAACGAAGCCGAAGGAGCCCGCCGGGATCGCCTCCTAGCCGATGTCCAGGTACAGAAAGCCGCAGATCGTCTCCCGGGTGTACTGCTCGGCGCACGTTTCCTCGGACCGGCGGATCCTGAGCATTATCCGCATGAGGCCCGGGACACGCTCCCGGTCGAGCCCGTCGGGGCGCTTTCGGGAAGCGGGGCCGGTCGTGGGGGGATCACTGGCCGTCCTCTTCCAGCGTCGAGGTGTCGCCCTCCTCGAGGCCGAGCTCGCGGGCCTTGATCAGGCGCCGCAGGATCTTGCCGGAACGGGTCCTCGGCAGATCGGTACGGAACTCGATTTGCCGGGGCGCGATGGCCGCGCCCAGCCGTTTGCGCGCGAAACCGATGAGCTCCCGACGCAGGGCCTCTCCAGGCTCGAAGCCCTTGTGCAGCACTACGCAGGCCTTGACGAGCTCTCCGGCCATTTCGTCCGGCACGCCGATCACGCCGGCCTCGGCGACGGCGTCGTGCTCCATCAATGCGCTTTCCACTTCGAAAGGCCCGGCAAGATGGCCGGATGTCTTGATCACGTCGTCGGCCCGCCCGACGAACCAGTAGTAGCCGTCGGCGTCGCGCCGTGCCAGGTCGCCCGTGAGATACCAGCCGCCCGCGAAGCTCTCCTCGTAGCGCTCGTGCTGATCGAGAAAGTCCCGGAACATCGACGGCCAGCCCGGGCGCAGCGCCAGCTCGCCTTCGGTTTCCGGCTCGCCGACGGCCTCGATACCGCCGTCTTTGGCGCCCCGCACGATTCCCGCCTCGACCCCGGGCAGCGGCTTGCCCATTGAGCCCGGGCGCACCGTCATGGCGACATAATTGGCGATCATGATGCCGCCGGTCTCCGTCTGCCACCAGTTGTCGTGAATCGGCACGCCGAAGGCGTCCATTCCCCACACAACCGCCTCCGGATTCAGCGGCTCCCCGACACTGGCAATGAAGCGAAGCTTCGGGAAGCGCCGCTCCTGCAGCGGCTCCAACCCGACCTTCATCAGCATCCGCACCGCGGTCGGCGCCGTGTACCACACGGTCACGTCAAACTCTTCCAGATTGGCGTACCAGCGCCCGGCGTCGAACCCGGCCTCGTCCACCAGCATGGTGGCACCGTGCAGCAACGGAGCGATGATGCCGTATGACGTCCCCGTCACCCAGCCGGGGTCGGCGGTGCACCAGAAGAGGTCCTCACGGTGCAGGTCGAGCGCGTACTTGGCCGAGGCGTAGTGCATCAGCACGGCCTCGTGCACATGTACCGCGCCTTTGGGTCGGCCGGTGGTGCCGCTGGTGAAGTGCAGCAGGGCGCGATCCTCGGGGCGGGTCGCGGGAGCCACCGTGCGCGGCTCGGCTTCACGCATCAAGGCCGGCAGGGAATGAGTGCCCTGAGGCGCGTCTTCCCGGGTCTGCGCATCGACGATGAGCACGTGCTGCAGTTCCGGCAGCCGTCGGGCCTGCGGGGCTATCTTGCGCTCGTACAGGCGCGAGGTCGTCATCAGCACCTTGCCGGAGCCACTACTCATCCGTTGGTGAATCGGCTTCGGACCGAACGCCGAGAACAATGGACAGAACACGGCGCCGTAGCGCAGCGTGCCGAATGCGCCGATGTACAGAAGCGGGACCCGGCCGCAGAGCGCGAACACGTGTTCGCCTTTCTCGACACCCAGGTCGGTCAGCACCCGGCCGAAGCGCTGCGTTGCATCCAGAAGCTCGCCGTAGGTGTAACGGGCGTCCTCTTCGCGGGACCGGGACAGCCAAATCAAGGCCGTTTTGCCGGCGAGCCCGTTGCCGGCGTGGCGGTCGATCGCCTCGAAGCCGATGTTCAGGCCGCCGCCCGGGAGGCCGGCCAGCTCACGGCGCACGGTTTCCCAGTCGAAATCGCGGCACGCCGCGTCATAGTCGAGCAGATTGGGTTGCACGGAAAACGACGCGAATCGCTTCTCGATCGGCTTCCAGCTTCCGGATCCGCCTGCAGACTCTTGCTTCATCCTGCTCTAGCGTCTCGTGTGTATTGGCCTGGGTGTCGGGCTGAAGCCCGACCAGAGCCAGCGAGACCGGGCAACAACGTCGTTGAGGCCCGGCCGCGTGGGACCGGCAACGCCCGGGACCCGAGCGCCAATCCGTGCCCGCTGCATTGAACGTGGTCGGGCTGCGGGCCGGCCCCGACGGGGTGCAGGACAGGATGCCCGGAGTGACTCATCGCGCGGCTGGTTGCCCTGGTGCTGAAACCGCGCGTGAAGCTGACCCGTTTGGCCCGTATCGTCCTACACTCGCCCGTTTCGCAGACCCGTTAATGCGGCCAACATAATTGCATCCTCAGCTCCGCAAGCGCCAAATCCGAGTGTCAGTCCTCGTCCCCGACTCATCTTTCATTGTTAATCTTTTACAAAGAATAATCAACTACTTACGGGAACTCATTAATGTACAATCTGGCACGCTTTCCGGGCTGTGGCTACATCGGAGCCGGCATGCGGATCGCCGGCCGTGCTACTCCGCGTCGATCGGCACGTCCGGCACCCACACATAACCATCACCGTCCCGGATATACGCCTCCCGCAGACCATGGGGCTTGTCCAAGCTGTCCGCCAGAACTTCGAAGCCCTGCTTCCGGGCCCTGGCCACGGCACGATCCGGGTCGCAGTGATGAACACGCAGCTCTGCCCCGCCGCCCCGCGTATACAGCCCGCGAACCACGCTCGACATGATATTGCCGGTATCTTCATAGGTATGATCCGCGTGCACCATCCATTCGCTTCCGCCGTGACGGTAGATGGCAATATCCGCGTCGCCGTAGATAACCTCGAGCCCCAGCACATCGCGCACGAACGCAGCATGACTTGGCACGTCCCGTACCAGAAGATTGGTACTCAAACCGGTCAGGGAACCGGCGTACGCGAGGGTATCGATCGGGGGCTCACCGGGACTTTTTTTCACTTGGTATCTTCGGCTCGTGCGATATGAAATAAGGTTTACGGGCTTCTCCGCCATTACTGACGGTTATTATTCCAGCCCCGTGGAAACCGCGACTGCGGGCCGTTGCTCAAGAGCTGCCGTCACGTGGCGACTCTATCATTATTCTACGTCTATCGCGGAAACCAGTGGAAGCAGACTGGCCATGCAAGCGTGTATGGCAGCCTGGAACGCCGCTTTGATCCTGGGCGCGGTCGCCGGGGAATCGGGATAGAACCCGGCGCATAGCGGACGGGAAAGGACGGGACAACCGGGAGAAATGCCGCTTTAAACGTGGCGTCCCCAAGGGCAAACGACCCTGGCCCCACGATAAGCGTAGTGCGAGCGCTAGACCGGTGGAGGGGGGCGTAGCTGCGCCAAGATTGCACGGTTTTGCGCAGCCCAAACGGCAACTACTAAGAATTTCGTAGTAGCTCGTCGGTCTGCCAAGAAGCAGTCTCCGGTCTCGGGCGGAAAGCAGTCTACGTGAACGTACCCCAGGGCCCAGTCGGCCTGGGATGTGCTGAAGGTAGAGCTTGCGAGTCTGCCACCCGGTTGATCACCGACGCTCTGATTTCCAACTCGACCAGCATATCGAGGCACACCGCTTCCGACACGCCAATAACTCGGTGACGTGCTTTAAACCATTTCTTGAAGTACCTTGACCCAGGCCCCTGTGACACTATCAAGGACTGAGCCTCCGCCGCCGAACGTCATCATACGTCCCTGCGCGAACTCTTCAGCGATAGCTACCAGATGCTTCGCCGCGTGACCGTGTGCCGCTGTTGAAAAGCACAGATCCGCCAGTGGATCACCGGCGATACTATCCGCCCCGCACTGAAAGAT
>JBEPXV010000116.1:0-6432 GCA_041641695.1 Gammaproteobacteria bacterium
TGGCCGCACGCCCATGGAACGCACCAAGCTCGCGTTTCCCTTCGAGGATCTTGGCGGCCAGAACGGTGCTGGAGAAGGCCAGGGCGATGGAGAGCAGCAGCGAGGTGTTCCAGTCGACGCCGGCGATGAAGTGGATGCCGGGCGTGAATATGGCCACGGTGACAACAAGATGGCCGAGCCCCCCGCCGATCACGTGGGGCTGCACCAGCTGCTTGAGCTTGAGCTTCAGCCCAACGGTGAACAGCAGCATCAGCACACCGAGGTGCGCCAGGTGATGCAGGATGGAGCCGGTGTCCGGCGGGACGCCGAGGTCGGCGCCGAAGTAGTTGAGCGCGAAGCCGGCCGCCAGGAACCCCACCAGCGGCGGCAGCCCGATCTGCCGGACCAGCAGGCCGAAGGCCAGCGCAAAGGTGATGCAGACGACTTCGAACACGGCGGGCTCCGTTCTTGTTATTCCGGTTTCGCGGCGACGGATTATAACCCGGTCGGAACCGGAGGCGATGCAGCCTCCCCGCGGATTGGTCCATGATCAAACGGGAGCGGGCGCCGCCGGGTGCATGTAGTCAGGCTTGAGCCCGACAAACTTCGAGAATGCGGGCACGGCTCAGCTCCAGGCCGGCTGCCTTCCCGGTTATGACCTTTCGGGGCCCCCAGCATACTGGTGTCTTTGGTTTTTATCTCTGGTCGGGATTCATTACGACAAATGTCTGGAATCGGGGCACGGATTGGGTTCAGAGCACCTGCGTTCCCGGTCATAACCGCTTGGGGTCCCCAATATTGTTGGTGCCTTCGGTGGTTATCTCTGGTCGGGATTCATTACGACAAATGTCTGGAATCGGGGCACGGATTGGGTTCAGAGCACCTGCGTTCCCGGTCATAACCGCTTGGGGTCCCCAATATTGTTGGTGCCTTCGGTGGTTATCTCTCCCCGATACCCGCTTGGTGAAAAAGCATCCGGCGGCGCCCTTGTCGTGATTTGAGCCTGGCGGCGAGGTTTTACGACGCGTTGCTTGGTCGGTTCGCCGCGTTGAACGGCAGGATGTGATGCCTCGTCGTGTGAGGGGTGCCGTTATTCGGCGCCGAGAACGTCGGCGAGCTCGTCGAGGCTGATGACGGTGCAATCCCAGTCGCCGGTCGGGGCGAGGTCTTTTTGTTGTCCGGGGCCGTGCTCCGTGGGGCGTGCGATGAAAGCGGTGGCGAAGCCCAGCCGGGCGGCGGCTTGCAGGTCGTCGTTGTGCGCCGCCACCATCATGCAGCGGGCGGGCGGCAGGTCGAGGAGTCGCGCGGCGGTGAGGTACGCTTCGGGCTGCGGTTTGTAGTGCCCGGCGATCTCCGCCCCGAGGACGAGGTCCCATGGCAGGCCCGCGTATCGGGCCATGTTCACCAGCAGGGAAACGTTGCCGTTGGACAGGGGCGCGATGATGAATCGCCGCTTCAGGCGGTTGAGCCCGGCCACCGAATCCGGCCATGGGTCCAGCCGGTGCCAGACACGATTGAGATGATCGCGTTCTTTGTCGTCGAGATCCTGCAGCCCGAACTCCTGGATCAGGACATCGAGGCTTTCCCGGTGCAGTGCGTCGAGCACCGTCCAGGGACGCGCGCCGCTTCTGACCTGCTCCATGGCAGGCTGGTACATGCCGCGCCAACGATCCGCGAACCGCGCCCAATCGACGTCGAGGTCCCGGCTTCGGTTCAGCCACTCGCCTTCCCGGATGATCGAGTTGCGCCAGTCCACCACGGTGCCGAATACGTCGAACAACAGGGCTTTGGTATCGGCGGTGCTCATCCGCGGCTCAACAGGGGATGGTTGAGCAGCCCGCGCAGCGCCGGCGTGTCAGCCATGATCAGGTGGATCGGCACTTCTTCCAGGTATTCGGAATAGCGGCCCTTGTCCACGAAGCGGCGTGCGAATCCGGACGCCTTCAGGCGCGCGACCATCGTCGGCAGTATGCCGCCGCCGAGGTAAACGCCGCCGCGGGCGCCCAGTGTGAGGACGAGGTCGCTGCAGACGGTGCCCAGGAAGTGGAAGAACAGGTCGAGGGCGGCCAGGGCCTGCTCGTCTCCCGCGTCGGCCAGACGGGTGACATCGGTGGGAGAGTCCGCGCGGGACCCGCCGGCCACCACGCGGTACAGGTTCAGGATTCCCGGACCCGACAGCACCCGTTCTGCGGAGACGTGCCCGTGCTCGCTCCGCAGGGCTCGCAGAATTTCCTCCTCCTGGTTGTTGGCCGCCGCGAGGGTCACGTGTCCGCCTTCCCCGCGGACGGGAAACCAGGCGTCTCCGCAGGGCATGAGCCCCGAAACCCCGAGGCCGGTTCCCGGCCCCAGCACCGCGACCGGTGCTCCGGGCCGCGGCACGCCGGGCCGGATGGTCGACAGCTCGTCGGCGGACAGCACCGGCACCGCGCAGGCGAGCGCCTCGAAGTCGTTGACGATGTCTGCCTGTCGCCAGCCGAATCGCTGCGCCAGTTGGTCGGTGTCCACCGTCCAGCCCAGGTTGGTCACGTGGAGGGGACCCGCGTCCACGGCCGCCGCGACGGCCAGACCCGCCCGGCGGGGCGGCGGAACGGTGGTTTCCGCGAGGTAAGCGGCGATCACCGACTCGAGATCCGGATGTGCGGCGTTATTGAACACGACGATATGCGCGGGCTGATCATCGTCGCGCGCGACGGCGCAGCGGGTATGCGTGCCGCCGATCTCGACGAGCAGCAGATCACTCAGCTCCGGGTCGGACATCCGGAGAGACGCTCCACGAAACTGGTCCGCCAAGCGCGGATATCGTTTCTGCGCAGCACGTCCATCATGGTCCGCCAGCGTTCGACGCGCTGGTTCAGGGGCATGCTGAGCGCTTCGTCCAGGGCCTCGGCAACGGCATCCAGGTCGAAGGGATTGACCATGACGGCGCCCACATGGAGCTCGCGGGCGGCCCCCGCCAGCCGGGACAGCACCAGCACACCGGGATTGCGCGGGTCCTGCGCCGCGACATACTCCTTGGCGACCAGGTTCATCCCGTCGCGCAGCGGCGTGACCAGGCCCACGTGGGCGGTTCGCAGAAATCCCATCAGCACTTTACGGCCATAGCCCTGGTTGAGATAGCGGATGGGTACCCAGTCGAAATCCGCGAAACGTCCGTTGATGTGACCGGCGGCCTCCTCCAGCTCGCGGCGTATCTCGCTGTAAGCCTCGACGTCCTTGCGGGACTGCGGGGCGATCTGGAGGAAAACGCATTTGCGGTCGTGCCTGGGGAATCGCTCCAGGAAGCGCTCGAACGACAGGAAGCGGCTGGGCAGGCCTTTGCTGTAGTCCAGCCGGTCCACGCCTATGATGAGCTTGCGGCGCCGCAGACTGCTCATCAGTCGCCGGCGTACCGCGCTTTGCACGGATTCGCGCGACGTGGTCTGAACTGACTTCACGTCGATCCCGATCGGGAACACCTCGGCCTCCAGGCGCCGGTGATCGGACATGATCCAGTTGTCATCGTCCATGGCGAGGTTGAGGCCGTAGCGTATGCAGTTGTGGTAGGAGAGCAGGTCGTCGCGCGTCTGGAAGCCCACCAGGTCGTAGTCGCAGGTATGCTGCAGCAGCTCCTTGTAGGCCGGCAGGGTTCGCCAGAGCCCCCAGGCCGGGAAGGGAATATGCAGGAAAAAGCCGATGCGGTTGGTCACGCCCAGGTCCCGCAGCTTTCTGGCCAGCGAGAACAGGTGGTAGTCATGCACCCAGATCAGGTCGTCGGGCTGCAGCAGGGGCGCGAGCTTGCGGGCGAACAGCTCATTGACCCGGTTGTACTCGTACCACTCCTCGCGGCTGTACTCGATGTACTGCGTGCGGTAGTGGCACAGGGGCCACAGTACGCTGTTGCAGAATCCGTTGTAGTACTGCTCGTGGGCCCGGGGGTCCAGGTCTATGGTGGCGAAGGTGATTCTGCTGCGGCGGACGATCTGCGGCTCCGGGTCTTCAGTCTCGCTGACCTCGCCGCTCCAGCCGAACCAAAGGCCGCCGTGCTCCTTCAGCGCGGCCAGCACCGCCACCGCGAGGCCGCCCGGCGGCGTCTTGCCGCCGCTCGGGATCGCCACCCGGTTGGAGACGACCACCAGCCGCATCAGAACGCCTCGCGCCAGGTTCGGCTGAGCCGCGTGGCGACGTTGATGATGCCGGCCATGCTGTAGGTCTGGGGGATGTTGCCCCACAGCTCCCCCGTCGCCGGGTCGATATGCTCGGACAGCAGGCCGAGCGGATTGCGGCAGCTCAACATGTTCTCGAACAGCTCACGCGCCTCCTCCTCGCGGCCGTCGGCCGCGAGCGCCTCCATGTACCAGAACGTGCAGACATTGAACGCGTTGTCCGGGACACCGAAGTCGTCCGGCGCGTTGTAACGGAACAGATGATTGCCGCGCCTCAATTGCTGCTCGATATTTTGCAGGGTGCCCTGGAATCGCGGGTCGTCGATATTCTTGAACCCCAGCTCGTGCATCAAAAGCAGGCTGGCGTCCATCGCGTCGCCGCCGAAGCTGCCCGTATAGGCGCCCAGCCGGTCGTTCCAGCCGTTGTCGTCGATGAAGACGGCAATCCTCGCGGCCTGCGTCTTCCAGTAATCGGCCCGGGAATGGTCACCGAGGTGCGCCGCGATCCTGGTCAGTCGGTCGCAGGCGGCCCAGCACATCAACACCGAGAACGTGTGCACCTCGAGGCGGCCGCGATACTCCCACAGGCCGGCGTCGGTTTTGTCGAAATGCCGCAGTGCCTTTTCGCCGATCTCCTCCAGGCGCTCGAAGAGGTAGCGGTCACCGGGCTGGGCGAGCCGTTCATCGAAGAACGCCTGGGTGGCCGCCAGCACCACGGCGCCGTATACGTCGTTCTGGCTCTGCTCGTAGGCCTGGTTGCCGATCCGCACCGGCCCCATGCCACGGTAGCCCGGCAGCGTATCCACGATTCGCTCCTCCAGGGAGTGACCCGGACTGATGCCATAGACGGGCTTCAGACGGTGCCCGTCGGCGGCGCCGGCGATGTTGATGATGTAGTGCATGTAGCCCTCCATGGTCTTCGTTGCCCCCAGCCGGTTCAACGCCTGGATGACGAAATAGGCGTCGCGCAGCCAGCAGTAGCGGTAGTCCCAGTTGCGGCCGCTGCCGGGGGCCTCGGGTATCGACGTGGTAATGGCGGCGACCACCGCGCCTGTGTCCTCGAATGTGCAAAGCTTCAAAGTAATCGCCGCGCGGATCACAGCCTCCTGCCATTCGAATGGAATGGACAGTCCCTGCACCCAGCTCTGCCAGTAGCGCAGGGTCTCGTCGAGGAACTGACGGCCGAGCTTGTCCACCGGCTCCCGCACCGGCTCGTCCGGGCCCAGGTACAGGGTGACCGGCGCCTCGAGAACGAATTCGTTTTCCTCCAGGATATGGCTGAGCGAGCCGTCCGTGGTCAGCCGCATGGCATGGTCCGTGCCGACGTAGCGGACATGATGGCTGCCGTACGTGCGCTTTTGCACGTCGCCGCCGTAGTTCTCGGCCGGCCGCACGCGGACCCGGATGCGGGGCCGCCCCGTGATGGGCTCAATGATCCGGACCAGCGCCACCGGACGGAACTTGCGCCCGAAATGGTTGAAGCGGGGCGCGAAGTCCAGCACCCGCAGCGCCCCGCCGTGGCTGTCCCGAAGGACCGTCTCCACGATTGCCGAGTTGCGCAGGTAACGCTGCTCGCTCGCGGCGTGGTCTGCAATCTGGATATCGCAGATTCCATTCTCCGGCCGATAGCTTCCCGACAGCAAAGCGGAGAATACGGGATCGCTGTCCAGTCGCGGCGCGCAATACCATGCGATGCCCGCATCGGCATCGATCATAGCCGCGATCTGGCAGTTGCCGATTAGCGCCAGGTCAAGATTGTTCATATGTGCGATTCAAAATATAGCAATGCGCCGGTGCTTGCAATTGCAGGTCGCGCGTGGCCGGGCAGGCTGCTGCATATCGCGGTAACGACGGCAATATCCGCCGGGCCGCGGTAATGATAATCTGCGCGTCATCGCGCCGGCCCGCAATGCGGGCCGGTACCTGTGCTTACTTGCCCGCCGGCACCCGCGCGGGCCGAATCAACTTGCCGCGACTTGACAGATGTTGAAGCCCGTCCCCGTCGATGAGGCCGGCGCCTGGCTGGCCGGCCATGCCGCCGCGCTGCGCGACGAGGAGGTCGCAGCCGGCGACGCGGCCGGACGGGTGCTGGCGGCGCCCGTCAAGGCAGCCAACGACCATCCGCGCGTCCCGACCGCCGCGGTGGATGGCTTTGCCCTGGCTGCGGGAGCGTCCGCGGGGGCAAGCGACTACAATCCGTTGTCGTTTGCCGTCAGCGACGGCAAGGACGGGACGGCGGCGCCCAATTGTGCCTGGCCGGTCGGACGGTGATACCCGGTATAATCGATACTCATACCCATCTTCCGGGATA
>JBEPXV010000117.1:0-6406 GCA_041641695.1 Gammaproteobacteria bacterium
ATGTTGTAGTAGTCCCAGTCCCCTTCGGACGCATCCGGGCCTTTGACCTCCGCCAGGTACATGTCATGCACCATGCGGCCGTCCTCGCGAACGACACCGTCTTTGGCGAAGAAGTCGTTGACCTTCATCTTCTTCATCTGGTCGACGCTGGCCTTGCCGCCGTCGTCGTTGATCTCCGCGACGGCCTTGAGCCACTGAAGCGTCGACGAGTAGACGCCGGCATGGATCATGGTCGGCTTCTGGCCATCCCGGCGCTCGGAGAACCGATCCGCGAACGCTCGCGTCTCATCGTTCATGTCCCAGTAGAAACCCGTGGTCAGCACGAGGCCCTGCGCCACATCGAGACCGAGGGAGTGGACGTCGGTGATGAACATGAGCAGAGCCGCCAGCTGCTGGCCGCCCTGGACAATCCCGAACTCGTTGGCCTGCTTGATTGAGTTGGTGGTATCGCTGCCGGCGTTGGCCAGCCCGATGACCTTGGCGCCGGAGCTCTGCGCCTGGAGCAGATAGGATGAGAAGTCCGAGGAGCTCAGCGGATGACGCACATTGCCGAGTACCTCGCCGCCCTCGGATTTCACCACGTTGGAGGTGTCCTGTTCGAGGGAATGACCGAAGGCATAATCCGCGGTCAGGAAGAACCACGAGTCGCCGCCTTCCTGGACGACGGCGCGTCCGGTGCCGATGGCCAGCGAGTACGTGTCGTAGGTGTAGTGAACAGTGGTGGGCTGGCAATCCTCGTTGGTGAGCCGGGTAGTCGCCGCGCCGTTGACGAGGAAGGCGGTGTCCTTGTCGCCGGTTACTTCAGCGACGGCCAGCGCCACTGAGGATGTCGGCACATCGACGATGACGTCGACGCCGTCATTGTCGATCCACTCGCGCACGATATTGGATCCGACATCGGGCTTGTTCTGGTGGTCGGCGGACACGATTTCGATGGGCTTGCCGTCCAGCGTGCCGCCGAAGTCCTCGACAGCCATGCGGGCAGCTTCCACCGAGCCTTCGCCGGCCAGGTCGGCGTACAGCCCGGACTGGTCGTTCATCACGCCGATCCGGATGACATCGTCCGAAATCTCGGCATTGGCGGACGTCGCCGCCAATGCGAGCGCGGCCGCCGTCATCATGGATTTTGCTATGGGTCTCATTGGTTCTCTCCTCAGTGGTTCGTTTAGGGTTTGCGCCTTGGGTTGATACTACACGCCAAGATAGTCGTGCAGCTTGTCCATGTTCTCCTCGAGCCGGTCGCCCGGAATCGTCTCGACGACCCGGCCATGTTCCATGACGTAGTGGCGATTTGCAACTTTCGCCGCGAACTGGAAGTTCTGCTCGACGAGCAGGATCGTGTAACCACGCTCCTTCAGGCGACCGACAACGTTGAGGATCTGCTGGATGATCACCGGGGCGAGCCCCTCGGTGGGCTCGTCCAGCATCAGCATGTCGGCGCCGGTGCGAAGGATGCGGCCGATAGCGAGCATCTGCTGCTCGCCGCCGGACAGTTTCGTGCCGGAGCTGCGACGGCGTTCCTTGAGGTTGGGAAACAGCTCGTAGATCTCTTCGACGGACAGGCCGCCTTCCTTGATCCGCGGCGGCAGCATCAGGTTTTCCTCGACATCCAGGCTGGCGAATATGCCGCGTTCTTCCGGGCACAGGGCAATCCCCGCCCGGGCCACCTTGTCCGAGCTCAGACCAACCAGCTCGCGACCCTGAAAGCGGATGGATCCGGTGCGTTTTCCCACCATGCCCATGATGGCTTTAAGGGTGGTCGTCTTGCCTGCACCGTTGCGGCCGAGGAGCGTCACCACCTCGCCGCGGTTCACCTTGAACGACGCGCCGTGAAGGATGTGCGACTCGCCGTAGAATGCATGAAGATCCTCGACCTCCAGCAGGGAGCTGTCCACGGTCTGGTCACTCATCGCCGGTTCCCATGTACGCCCTGCGCACGTCGGGATTGCTGGAGACCTCCTCGTAGCTGCCTTCCGCCAGGATCGAGCCGCGCTGCAGCACGGTAATGGTATCGGAGAGGTCGGCGACCACGTCGAGATGGTGCTCCACCATGAGGACGGTGCGGTCCCGGGCGACGTGCCGGATCAGGTCCGACACGCGCGAGATATCGGTGCGGCCCATTCCCGCCATGGGCTCGTCCAGCAGCATCAGCTCCGGATCCAGAGCCAGCGTGGTGGCGATCTCCAGTGCACGCTTGCGGCCATACGGCAGCTCCACGGCCAGGTCGTCCTTGTGCTCCTCCAGGCCCACGTCGACCAGCAGCTCAACAGCTCGCCCGTTCAGCCGGTCGAGCAGGCGCTTGGGTCGCCAGAAGTGGTACGACATGCCGGTGGGGCGCTGCAGCGCGATGCGGACGTTCTCCAGCACTGTCAGGTGCGGGAACACCGCCGAGATCTGGAACGAACGGACCATCCCCATGCGCGCGAGGGTTGCCGGCTTGGCCTTCGTGATGTCTTCGCCCTTGTAACGGATCCGGCCCTTGGTCGGGTCGAGAAACTTGCTGATGAGATTGAAGCACGTGGTCTTGCCGGCCCCGTTTGGACCGATCAGCGCATGGATCGTCCCGGCCCGGACTTTCAGGTCGACCTCGGAGACGGCGACGAAGCCCTTGAACTCCTTGGTCAGGGACTCCGTTTCAACAATATATCCGTCAAACATGGCCGCCACCCCTGCCTTGGCCCTGCAGCGGGCCGACGCGCGGATTGCCCATGGGTCGAGCTCCACCGGTGTCGCTCCGCGCAACCCGTCGGTGTAAGGGAAACGATCCTTCGAGTCCGGCGGCGTCGGCACCCCTGGCGGTGGGCCCGGAACCGCGTCGTTCCGGATGATCCGGCACAGCCCGCCGGCATACGCATGACGGCCTCAGCCGGTATTCGGCAAGGATCTTGGGCATGAACAGCGCGTTGTCAGGATTGGTGGAGAAGCTTTTTTATAGTCATCTGGGTGGCCATTCTAAACCATTTCGAATTCAGTGCACAGAACCGTCGACAACGAGGCACCGCCGCCGGAACAAGCACCGGGTCCGGCACGCACGGCGCTCCGTCAACCGTAAACGGCAGCCCAGACCTTCATGGCATCCACGGTGGGCTTGACATCGTGCGCCCGGATGATTGCCGCCCCTTCCCGCACGGCGGCGAGCGCAAACGCGATACTTCCCGGGATGCGATCATCAACGTCGCTTCCCGTGATCTTTCCGATAAAGGACTTGCGCGACAGGCCCGCGAGAACCGGCAGACCCAGATCACGGAGACCGCCCAGGCCGCGCAGCAGCGTGAGATTGTGCTCCAGGGTCTTGCCGAAACCGAATCCCGGGTCGACGATCAACCTGTCCCGAGGAATGCCGGCGTCGACGCATGCGCGCGCCCTGCCGGCCAGGAATTCACCTACTTCGGATACCACGTCGTCGTAGCTGGGATTGACCTGCATGGTGCGTGGGGTGCCCTGCATGTGCATCAGGCATACCGCGGCTTCCAGCTCCGCCGCGGCCTGCAGCGCGCCGTCGGCGCGTAGCGCGAACACATCGTTGACCAGGTCCGCGCCGGCCGCCACGGCCTCGCGCATGACCTTGGGCTTGGAGGTATCAATGGAGATCACCGCATCGATATCGCTGCGGATGGCTTCGATAACCGGGATCACCCGCTCGAGCTCCTGGTCCGCGGAAACCTCTTCCGCACCCGGCCGGGTGGACTCACCCCCGATATCGAGTATCGCCGCGCCCTCCTCGTGCATGCGTAGCGCCTGCTCCACGGCCCTGTCGGAGGAATGAAACCGGCCGCCGTCCGAGAACGAGTCCGGCGTGATATTGAGCACACCCATGACGACCGGCCGGCGCAGTTCCAGGCGCCGGGGTCCGCACTGAATGCTGGTGTCGGCCTTGGAGCTAACCGGCGCGGAGTGGTCGGCGTCCTTCATCATGGCATGAGAACGGCGGGGAGCGCGGCGCGCTCCCCGCTGTTTCAGATCTGGTTGCCCGCCGGCTTGTCCAACCTGGGCTTGACCTTGGAGCGGGGTTTCTTCTTGTCGTCGGTGCTCGAGTCACCGGAAGTGCCGTCGTCCGGCGCATCCTCCGGCGGCCGCGGATCCTTGCCCGCCATGATGTCGTTGATCTGCTTGGCATCGAGAGTTTCCCAGTCCATGAGCGCCTTGGCCATGACCTCGACCTTGTCCCGGTTCTCCTCCAGGATCTTGCGGGCCCGGTCATACTGCTCGTCGATGATCCGGCTGATCTCGATATCCACCTTCAGGGCAGTGGAATCACTCAGATCGCGGCGGGTCGACATATCCCGGCCCAGGAACACCTCGGAGTTGGAATCTCCGTAGGTGCGCGGGCCGAGCTCGTCGCTCATCCCCCAGGCACTGACCATCTTGTGAGCAAGCTCCGTAGCGTGCTCGAAGTCGTTGGAGGCGCCCGTGGTCATCTGGTTCATGAACAGCTCTTCGGCGATGCGCCCGCCCATCAGTACGGCGATTCGCGCGAGCAGGTACTCGCGGTTGTGGCTGTAGCGGTCCTCTTCGGGGAGCTGCATGGTCACGCCCAGGGCCCGGCCACGCGGGATGATGGTCACCTTGTGTACCGGGTCGGCGTATTCGTCGAGCACCTTGGCCACTACCGTGTGGCCCGATTCGTGGTAGGCGGTATTCATGCGTTCTTCCTTGGCCATGACAATGGAGCGCCGCTCGACGCCCATGACTACCTTGTCCTTGGCGTTCTCGAAATCCTCCATATCCACCAGCTTCTTGCCGCCGCGCGCGGCGAACAGCGCCGCCTCGTTGATGAGGTTGGCGAGATCCGCGCCCGAGAAGCCGGGGGTTCCTCTGGCCAGGACGCTCGGCTTGACGTCCTCAGCCATGGGCACCTTGCGCATGTGCACCTTCAGTATCTGCTCGCGGCCCCGGATATCGGGCAGCGGCACGTGCACCTGGCGGTCGAAGCGCCCGGGACGCAGCAGCGCCGGGTCCAGGACATCGGGCCGGTTGGTGGCGGCGATGACGATGACGCCCTCGGAGCCCTCGAAGCCGTCCATCTCCACGAGCAGCTGGTTGAGCGTCTGCTCGCGCTCGTCGTGGCCGCCGCCCAGGCCGGCGCCGCGTTGGCGGCCGACGGCGTCGATCTCGTCAATGAATATGATGCACGGCGCGTGCTTCTTGGCCTGCTCGAACATGTCCCGCACCCGGGACGCCCCGACGCCAACGAACATCTCCACGAAGTCGGAGCCGGAGATCGAGAAGAACGGCGCTTTCGCCTCGCCGGCGATGGCCTTGGCCAGCAGGGTCTTGCCGGTGCCCGGGCTGCCGGTCATCAGCACACCGCGCGGAATCCGCCCGCCCAGCTTCTGGAACCGGGAAGGATCCTGGAGGAACTCCACCAGCTCCTGGACCTCTTCCTTGGCCTCTTCCACACCCGCCACGTCCTCGAACGTGACCTTGTTGTTCTCCTCGGTCAGCATCCGGGCCTTGCTCTTGCCGAAGCTGAGCGCGCCGCGGCCGCCGCCGCCCTGCATCTGGCGCATGAGATAGATCCACACGCCGATGATCAGGATCAGCGGGAACCAGTTGATCAGCATCTGGGCGAGGAACGACGGCTCCTGCTTCGGCTTGGCCTCGATCTCCACGTTGTTGTCGATCAGGTCGCCGACCAGGCCGGGATCGTCCGGGCTGTGGGTCTTGTAGGTATTGCCCGTGGTGGTGGTGGCGGTGATGGTCTTGCCGTCACCGTCTATGGTGACGTGACGAATGGTGCCCTGCTTGACCTGCTGCAGGAAGGTCGAGTATTCAACCGTCTGGTTCTGCGCGGTATCGCGCGATGTCAGACTGCCGTTGAAAAACGCCATGAGCACCATGGCGATCACCAGCCACAAAATCAGGTTCTTGGTCAGATTGTTCAATTTACAACCTTTGGAATCATCGATAGGTCAAATACATATAACGCTTGACCGGGGTTCAGGTTCACAAGTTCCCTCGCATACCCCCGTTCGAGCCCGATTTTGCAGGGGTTTTCAGTCCGGAACAAGCCGTTCCGTCAGCTCCGGGGCCGTCTCAGCACCAGGTACAGCTCCCGGCTCTTGTCCCGGGACGCCCCCGGCTTGCGGGCGGCGCACTGGTGAAACAACTCCTCGCCGAGGCGCCGCACTCCCGCGCTTTCGCTGCCCTCGAACACTTTGACAACCAATGCGCCGTTTTTCGCCAGCACCCGCGCGGAAAATCTCATCACCCTCCCCGCGAGCTGCGCGGCGTTGGCCTGGTCGACGTCGGCAATACCTGTGATATTGGGGGCCAGGTCGGAAATTACAAGATCATACGCATGGGGGGATACCAGCGCCACAAGCCGCTCCTGCACGGCCGCGTCGGTAAAGTCCCCTTGGATGATCTCCACATCCTGTATCGGCTCCATGGGCAGCAGATCGAG
>JBEPXV010000118.1:0-6402 GCA_041641695.1 Gammaproteobacteria bacterium
GTGAGTTGATGGGTGCTGCGCAGGACGACGCGCGGAGCGGCGCCGGCGTCCAGCGCTTCCTGCCAGCGCGCCGCGCACAGGCACCACTGGTCGCCCGGCGCGAGCCCCGGGAAATCGACTTCCGGATGCGGGGTCGTCAGGTCATTGCCGCGGGACTTGCTGAATGCCAGGAACTCCGCCGTCAGCCGGGCGCATACCGTGTGCAGGCCGAGGTCCTCGTCGCAGGTCACGCAGCTGCCCGTGCGAAAGAACCCCGTCAACGGTTCCAGGGAGCACAGCTCCAGCGGCTGTCCCAGTACATTCAGCGGTGTGTCATCGCCCCTCACGCTACACTTACCTCCGGGCTCAAATAGACGTCCTGGATGGCGTTCAGCAACTCTACTCCTTCGCGCATCGGTTTCTGAAAGGCCTTGCGTCCGGAGATCAGCCCCATGCCGCCGGCCCGCTTGTTGATGACCGCGGTTCGAACTGCCTGCTGCAGATCGTTGTCGCCGGAGCCCCCGCCGGAGTTGATCAGTCCGGCGCGGCCCATATAGCAGCAGGCAACCTGGTAGCGGGTCAAGTCCACGGGATGCTCGCTGGTCAGCTTGTCGTAGACTGCGGGGTGGGTCTTGCCGAAGCCGATCGCTTCGTAGCCGCCGTTGTTCTCGGCCTGTTTCTGCTTGACGATGTCGGCGTCGATGGTGGCGGCGAGGTGGTTGGCCTGCCCGGTCAGGTCGGCGGCCACGTGGTAGTCCTTGCCGTCTTTCTTGAAATCACTGTTGCGCAGGTATGCCCACAGAATTGTGGCCATACCCAGCTCGCGGGCATGCTGAAAAGCCTCGCTGACTTCCTGGATCTGGCGGCGGCATTCCGGTGAGCCGTAGTAGATCGTCGCGCCCACGGCCACGGCGCCCATGTCGAAGGCCTGGTCGACGCCGGCGAACAGCGTCTGGTCGTGAATATTCGGATAGGTGAGCAGCTCGTTGTGATTGATCTTCAGGATCATGGGGATGCGGTGGGCATAGTCCCGGGCAACGGAGGAAAGCACGCCCAGGGTCGAGGCCACGGCGTTGCAGCCCCCTTCTATGGCCAGCTCGAAGATCGCGGCCGGATCGAAGAACCGGGGATTGGGCGCGAAAGAAGCCCCGGCCGAATGCTCCACGCCCTGGTCCACCGGCAGGATGGACAGGTAGCCGGTTCCCGCCAGCCGCCCGTGCTGGAAAATCGCGCCCAGGTTACGGAGCACCGCCGGCTTACGGTCCTTGCTGGCGACCACGCGGCCGATGTAGTCCGGCCCCGGCAGATGCAGCTCGGATGCCGGAATGGTCCTGCAGGAATGCGACAGCAAGGATTCTCCCTCCTCGCCGAGTAACTGTGCGATATCGGTCATGCATTGTTCTCTGCTGTAGTTCTGGTGACCCGACCCGTGGTGTTCATGTCGGCTGCAGGGGGCCGGCGGCGCGCGGCCGGCCCGGCCGGGGCGCGATTATACCGAAATCCCGTTGACGCGGCGCCCGGCGCGCCGGCGCATCTGGTCGATGCTGTAGATCAGCAGGCCGCACCAGATGAGAGTGAAGCTGAGTGCGTCGTTGGCCGTGAATGCTTCCCCGAACACGAACACCGCCAGGAGAAACTGCATGGACGGGGCGATGTACTGAAGAAAGCCGATGGCCATGAGGGGGATCTGGTTGGCGGCGGACGCGAACAGCACCAGAGGCAGCGACGTGACCAGCCCGGCCATGACGAGGTAGAGGCTGAACGCGGGACCGTAAGCGCCGAACGCGATTCGGCCGTCCGCCGCCAGCCAGACCAGCCAGGCCAGCGCCGCGGGCGCCAGGATCAGCGTCTCCACACACAGCCCCGCTATGGGATCGGCCTGGTACTTCTTTCGCAGTGTGCCATACAGGCCAAAGCTGACCGCCAGGCACAGGGAGATCCACGGGATGCGGCCGAGCGCCAGCAATGGTATGGACACGCCCGCGATCGCGAACACCAGCGCGAACCTTTGAAGCGGGCTGAGGCGCTCGCCGTAGAACAGGTACCCGAACAGGCAGCTGACCAGCGGGCAGATGAAGTAGCCGAGACTGGCCTGCAGAGCGTGCTGGTTGTTTACGGCCCAGATGAACACCAGCCAGTTCAACGCAATGATCAAGGCGGTGAGCAGCAGGCCGCGGCGCAGCCGGGCGCTTGCCAGGGTTTGCTTCAACACCTGGAATCGGCGGGTAAGGTACAGGAAACCGAGCAGCATCACCCCCGACCAGATGATCCGGTGAGCGAGTATCTCGTCCGCTGAGGCATCCTGGACCAGCTTGAAGTAGACGGGGAAGCAGCCCCAGAGCGTGAATGCCAGGGCACCGTGCAGGACAGGGTTGTGCATCCGGAAGCTCCACTGCTCGAGTGTTGCCGGGGAAGGCGCTGTTGCGCCCGCGGCATACATTTTTACTTGCGGAACACCGCGGGGGCGCACGGAGTATACCCCGGATGCGAACGTTCACGCTCGAATGCGGGCCGACGTGCCGCGTTGCGGCCGGTCCATGCAGGCGAGGCGAGGCCACGGACAGTCGTGGTTGCTTGAATTTCCGCGATGGATGGCGCGCCGCGATCCGCGGCGCGCCGGGCACAACCGCCAGTGCGAGGTGCTAGCGCTTGCGGGCGGACCGCTTGGGGTTGATGCGCTCTTCCATCTGGTTGGTGCATTCCTTGAGGTACGCCATGATTTCCTTCTTGTTGCCGCGCCGGTAGCCCGTAATCGGGGACCCCGGGTTATGGATAACGTAACGATACCAGTCCGAGCCGTCGGCTCCCGCAGGTCCCTTGGTCTTGGTGAGCTCTATAACGGTGCAACGGAGCTTTACCGTCTCGGTTTCAATTTCGGTGTCGACTTTACTTGCAACTTCGGTCATAGAATGTTTCCCGGTTGAAACGTTCCCTTACGTATACGTCCGGATGCCTCGTCGGCCCCGGAGCGCATGGTGAGAATGCCTGTGCAGGATCGCTTACCCTGCTTGACGCCGCTTGGAGTGTGGTTCCAGAGAAAAAGGCACGTAAGAAGGGATTTCAGGCACTTGTGCGATTATACCGGAAATCCCGGCGGCTGGGCACCCTGTCGGGGAGTTGCGGGTGTTTTCGCCGGAAATTCACCGATCATCACGATATTTGCAGGGCTTCCTGCATCTCTTCGAGCTCGGCCCATCGCTCGACCGCCCGTGACAGCTCGTGTTCCTTCGAGCTCAGCTCCTGCAGCACTCCGCGGTATTCGTCGTGCGGACGGTTGTAGAAATCCGGCTCGCTGACCCGTTCCTGTAGGCGGGACACTTCGCGCTCCAGAGTTTCGATCCGGTCCGGCAGCTGCTCGAGCTCGAGCTTCAGCTTGTAAGAGAGCTTGGCGGCGGGCCTGGTGGACGTTCCGGGCGTCTTCCCGGGCACGCCGCGGCTCGCGGCCGGCGCTGCGTTCCGCGGGACGTCCCGCTCGCGCAGCGGCCTCTGCCTGCGCTCCCAGTCGCTGTAGCTGCCAACGTACTCCCTGATGCGGCCCCCGGGCTCGAAGACCAGGACGCTGGTCACCACATTGTCGAGAAAATGCCGGTCGTGGCTGACCACTATCAGGGTGCCGGGGTACTCCGCGAGACGGTCCTCCAGCACCTCGAGGGTTTCGACATCGAGGTCGTTGGTCGGCTCGTCCAGCACCAGCAGGTTGGTGGGCCGGGTGAACAGCTTGGCCAGGATGACCCGGTTGGTCTCGCCGCCCGACAGCGACTTGATGGGGCTCCTCACCCGCCTCGGGCTGAACAGGAATCCCTTCAGGTAGCCGATCACGTGGCGTTCCCGGCCATCGATGGTGACATGCTCGCGGCCGTCGCCGACCACCTCGGCGACGGTCTTGTCCGGGTCGAGCTCCCGGCGCAGCTGGTCGAAATAGCCGATCTCGAGACCGGTTCCGAGCTTGACGGTTCCCGTCCGGGGCGTGATCTCGCCAAGCAGAATGCGCAGCAGCGTGGTCTTGCCCACGCCATTGTTGCCGATCAGCCCGACCCGGTCACCGCGCATGATCCGCAGGGAAAGGTCTTCAATGAGTGGGTCGTCGCCGTAGCCATGGGAAACATTGCGCGCCTCGATGACCTTGCGCCCCGACTGCTCCGCCTCCTCGACGTGGATGCGCGGCCCCGCCTGCGGCGTAATGCGCCTGGCGCGCTCCTCCCGCATGGCCTGCAGGGCGCGCACCCGGCCCTCATTGCGCTTGCGGCGCGCCTTCAGCCCCTGGCGTATCCACGTTTCCTCGCGGGCGAGCTTTTTGTCGAGCTCCCGGTTCTGATCCGCCTCCGCCTGCAGGAGCTGTTCCTTTCCTTTCAGATAGGCCTGATAGTCGCCGGGCCAGCTCGTGATGCGGCCCCGGTCCAGCTCGACGATCCGGGTGGCCAGCTTTTGCAGAAACGCGCGGTCATGGGTAATGAACAGCACGCTGCCGTCGAATCCAAGGACCCGGTCTTCGAGCCAGCGTATGGAAGCGAGGTCGAGATGGTTGGTGGGCTCGTCCAGCAACAGCAGATCCGGTTTATTGACCAGCGCTCTTGCGAGACTGACACGCCGGCGCCAGCCCCCGGAAAGGTCGCGCAGCAGCCGGTCGCCGGGCAGGCTCATTTCCGTCATGACGGTTTCCACCTGCTGCTCGATGTTCCAGCCGCCTTTCGCCTCGATCCGGGACTCCAGTCGCTCCAGGGCGCGGAGCTCCGCGTCGCTCGACGCCTCGGCGGCGCGCCGCTGGTAGGCGTCGATCCATGCCCGCAGCTCCGCCAGCCCCCCGGCGACGATCTCGGCAACCGTGAGGTGCTGTTCCGCCGGCAGTGTCTGCTCCAGGCGGCTGACCACGATATCGGGCGCCCGGCGAATCTCACCCTGGTCCGGCAACAGGTCGCCGGCGACCAGCTTGAGCAGCGACGATTTGCCCGCCCCGTTGCGGCCGATCAGGCACACGCGTTCCCCGGTTTCCATTGTGAATCCGGCATGCTCGAGAAGCGGCTGGTCGCCGAACTCCAGGCATACATTGTCGAATGCAATGAGATTCATCGAATGTGAACGGGTATCGAGACGCCTCAGAATCCCCGGCCCGGAACCGGGGCGGGTGCGCGGCCCGTGACTAGTAAGCGGCGGACAGCTTCTTCAGCTCGTCCTCGTGGGCCTGGTACAGCTCGTAGTTGTGCTTTACCGCATCGTTGAGGTCCTTCTGAACGCGGGCGACCCGTAGCTGCTCCTTGATCCACTGGTGCTCCGCCCAGTTTCCCTCGCCCGTGACAACCACTTCCATTTCGGCGCTGAACGCGCCCAGCACCGAGCCGAGGCCGCCGGACAGGTCGGCCAGGTCGCCGATGCCGGGCTCCTTGTCCTCGTACTTCTCCTGCAGCTGCGCCATGCGGGCGCTCTGCTCGTCGCGAATTTCGGCGGCCTTGCGCATCGTTTCCAGGTACTTGCTCATCTGCGAGTCGCTGATCCTGCCGTCGGAAGGCGGATCGTAGCGATGCGCCTCCGCTTCCTCGGTCAGGTTCGCGTAGCGCCCGATGCCTCCGAGCATGCCGGTTTCCGCCGATTGCCGGTCGGACAGGGAGGCCGCCTGCTGAGTGGACATCGCCCCGCCGGTGCCCAATATCGCGGCCAGTATCAGCATGACGATGAAGCACGCCACCAGGGAAGTGACATAGTGCAGGACCCGCTTGTCGTCAGGCACCGCCAGGTACAGCGGTATGATCTTGTAGAGGAAAACCAGGGAAACGATCGCGAGCGCCAGTGAGACGATCCAGCCTATGAACGGGACGACCCCGACGATGCTCCCGAGATAGCCCGGAATCGCCGCCAGGGAAAGCGCTGCCAGCCCCTTGCTGAAGTCGTGCCTGCCCTTGAACACCCCGGCAAGGTAGCTGAATATGAACGCGGCGACGGCGATGCCTATCACCGCCATGATCAGGCCCAGGAGCCAGCCGCCGATGCCCGGGCGGGTGCCGAATGTGCCGTAACCACCAAAAATCAGGGACAACAGGCCCGCGAGAATGTACGAAACGAGGATCAGGGGCAGCGTCAACAGGATCGCAGTGTCCTGCCAGCCGCGGTTCTCATCCGCGTAGGACTGCCATGTGGCGCGCGGCTCCAGCAGGCCGTTCTTGATGAGCTCGATGGTCTTCTGAATGTCTGGCATGGATCGTTTACCTGAAAAAAATGAGTGTTGCCGGACCGGGCGGCGGGATGCGCCGGCATTGACAGCTTCCCGGGGCGGTGTGTTCGCGGCGGCGATTGTACGCCACCGGGGCGGGAACGCGATGCCCGCGTCGAAACGCCGTACGGCCCCCTGCTCAAGGCGAAAGGCCGCCGCCCGGCGCCGGACGAAGTGATCGAGGGGCCGTGCCACGAGGAACACCTGCGAACCATCGTCGT
>JBEPXV010000119.1:0-6364 GCA_041641695.1 Gammaproteobacteria bacterium
GCCATCGTGCTCATCACGATGACGCTGATGATCTCGCTGTCGGAGTTCGGTATCAACATCGGTCCGCTCATTGCCGGCGCCGGGGTGCTCGGCCTGGCCATCGGCTTCGGCGCCCAGAAGCTCGTGCAGGACATCATCACGGGCATCTTCATCCAGCTCGAGAACGCCATCAACACCGGCGATGTCATCACCGCCGGCGGTGTAACGGGCGTGGCGGAGCGGTTGAGCATCCGTTCGGTGCGGATACGCGACCTGAGCGGGACGCTGCACATCATGCCGTTCTCGTCGGTCAATGAGGTATCCAACTACATGCGCGATTTCGCTTATCACATAGGCGAGTACGGCGTGGCCTATCGCGAAGACATCGACGAGGTGATTGTGCATCTGCGCGCGGCTTTCGATGAGCTGCGCGCCGACCCCGAGCATGGCGGCGAGATCCTCGAAGATCTCGAGGTTCACGGCGTCACCGCGCTGGCGGACAGCTCCGTCAATGTCCGGGTCCGAATCAAGACACGACCCGGCTCCCAGTGGGCCGTCGGACGCGCCTACAACCGGCTGGTCAAGCGCCACCTCGACGCCGCCGGGATCGAGATACCGTTCCCGCACATGACCCTGTACTTCGGCGAGGACAAGAACGGCGAGGCCCCGCCGGCGAACGTGCGCATGATGACGACGCACAAGACGATAGAACCGGAGGCGGCCGACGCCGACCGGGGCGACGCGGGACAGGCTCGGGCCAATCCGCGATTCAAGGGGGACTTCGACGACGAAGGCTGACCCGGGGTGCCCCGCCGGAGCGGGGGAGGGCGCGGTCAGCCGTGCTCGAAGTACTCCTGCAGGTACGCCTCGAAAGACAACTCGTCCGATTCCTCGAGGCGGCGCTGTTCGACCAGAGACTTGCGGGCGGCTTCGGCAAAGCGCCGGCGGACCACCTCGGGCAGGGGCTCGGATAGGAAGTGCTCATGGTGCTGCTTCGAGATGCGCATGGCGAACTGGACGAATTCCTCGTCGCGCTCCTGCATCTCGGCGAGCATTCCCGCGGACGGGGTGTGATTCGGCGCCTCGATGCGGGCGCGGAGCCCGTCCAGGTTCTCGCGATAGCGCGAGGTCCGGTGCGCCTCGTCCAGCATCAATGACGGTGCCAGGAGGGCATCGAACAGTTCCTCCCCCCACCGGGGGAGGGGGACCTGACGGCCATCCGCGCGGCTCAGATGCAGCGACGGGTCCCGGCCGCGGCGAGCCACCAGGCCCTGGTTCCGGTTTATCCTGCCTCGCTCATGGGCATCGACGCGTGGGCTGTCCTCGAGCAGACAGAACAGCAGCAGCGTTTCCAGGAACAGCAGTTGCTCGCTGCCGATCCCCAGGGGCTGGAACGGGTTCAGGTCCAGGGCGCGGATTTCGACGTATTCCACTCCCGCCCGGCGCAGGGCGCTGGTTGGCTTTTCGCCGGACCGGGTAACCGCTTTCGGACGCACAAAGCTGTAGTACTCGTTCTCGATCTGCAGGATGTTGGTGTTCAACTGCCGCCACTCGCCCGCAACGAGGGTCCCGATGCGCCCGTACTCCGGATCGGGGGTGGAGATCGCGCGCAACAGGCTGTCGACGTAGTCGTCCAGATCATTATAGGAAATGTCCAGGGCGGCCTGTGCCTTGTTCTTGTATCCGATATCGCTCATGCGCAGCGACGTGGCCCACGGCTCGTAGAAGGTGTTCTCCAGGTGTTCCTCGAAATGCAGATTCTCGCCGCCGGTGAAGGATTTGCAGATGGCCGGGGATGCGCCGAACAGGTAGGACACGATCCAGGCGTAGCGCTGGAAGTTGCGAATCAGGGCGAAATACGCCTCGGACCGGAAAGTCCGCTCGTCCCCTGTGTGGTCCGCTGCCGCCTGCAAACCGTCCAGAAATCCGTCGGAAAACGAGTAGTTGTAGTGTATGCCGGATATCGCCTGCATGGTGCGGCCGTAGCGCCAGTCGAGACCCCGGCGGTAGACGTGCTTCATGCGGCCGATGTTGGAGCTGCCGTAGTCGGCGATGGGGATCCCGGCGTCGCCGTCCACGATGCACGGCATGCTCGTGGCCCATAACAGCTCGTTGTCGAGGTTCTGGCAGGTGTAGCCGTGAATATCGTGCAGGCAGTCGAGCACGGCGCGTTTCTCGCGACAGGGCGGGGTGATGAACTCGAGCAGCGCCTCGGAATAATCAGTGGTAATCCAGGGATGGCACAGCGCCGACCCCAGGGCGGCGGGATGCGGGGTTCGGGCGATGTGGCCGTCGGGGTCGACGCGCAGGCTTTCCTTCTCGAGCCCGAGGCGGCTGGCTGCCAGCAGCCGGTCGCTCCCGTGCGCCGTCGACAGGGCCTCGATACGTCGTTCAACACCGCCGGTCATTCTAATGATTCTCTCTCGGGTGGCCTGCAGCCGCGATTGTGCCTGCCCGGCGACGAATCGCCTAGCGTGGCCCGATGCCGGATTGTATGTGCGGTATCGAACAGATTTGAACGGGATGACGGGTAATAATTCATGTCCCTCCCCCGCCATCTCCCCCCTCTCTCCTTCTTGACGATTGGCGGGTTAAAAGTCCCCGGGCAGCACCTGCCCGGGGATTTTTTTCCAGCATCCGGGGAATCCGCGCTGAATCGTGCAAGCCGGCTCCGGGAAGCCGCCGTCGCGGAGCCGGCGATGTGAAGACGAGTGGACAAGCGCCTACACCATCCGTCGCCAACCACGGCTAACCCGTGCTTTCCTCTTTCAATCTTTCGGATGGGTATCTGTGGGATCCGTAGCGAATGACCAGGTTTGCCAGCGCCAGGAGCAGAATCGAGCCGGAGATGTAGAGGATATCCAGATCGGGGTTGTGATCAAGCTGTATGTCATCGAGGAGCATACGCGTAAGGGCGGTAATGCCCACGTAGATCAGGAACCGCGTCGGCATGTGATTGGTCTTGAAGTAGATCCCGACCATGGCGCCGAGCTCCAGATAGATGAACAGCAGAAGAATGTCATGTATGGACGCGCTGCCCTGGGCGCTCATCTGTATGAACGCGACGATGGCCGACCACACGATCGCTGCCCCGATGGCGAACAGCGCCAGATAGTGAAAGCCGTCCACCAGCAGATTCCCGAACGTATCCGAGACGTGGTGAAGCCTGTCATTCAGCTCGTTGGTTTTCTCGACCTTTCTTGCCATTTGTTGACTCCTCGTCGGGATTTCGGTTGGGTTGCTGCAATGCCAAGATGCGCCCCGTGGCCGCCTCGACACGGATGGGTGAGCGGACGCTCAGAATAAACCACCGGTGGCGTGGTTTGAAGCCGCCGTTCTTGATGGGGCAGCGGCCGTGTATTGACTCGCGCGGCTCACGGCGAGCATTATATTGCCGAATGAACACGGGAGAATGACATGGCCGGTGGTTGGACCCGGGACGGGGCGGTACAGGAGCAGATCGATGCCAGCGTGCGGGACGCGGTCGAGCTCGCCCGCAGCCGTCTGCCGCGGGGCGAGAGCCTGAAGCAATGCGAGGAATGCGGCACGGCGATCCCGCAGGCCAGACGCGAGGCGGTGCCCGGCGTTCGCCTGTGCGTCGACTGCCAGGCCGACCACGACAGGGCTCAGTCTTCTGCCGGCGCCTACAACCGCCGGGGCAGCAAGGACAGCCAGCTGCGCTGACGGTGATGGTCCGGGCCCCGGCGCGCGGTCCGGCCGCTAATCGGCGTCGATGGGCCAGCCCGGGCGCTCCATAGAGAAAACGTCTGAAACCCGCCCGTAGTCCTTGTAGCCGAGACGCGAGATCGGCTGCAAGCGGTCGATGGCGACCCGCCCGTCCACGATAACCCGGTCCGCGATGTGGATGGCGACGACGTGCCCGAAAACGACCAGATTCGGGCTTTCCGGCTCGTCCGCCAGCAGCTCGACGACTCTAAAAAGCCGGCATTCCATGTTGACCGGGCTTTCCGCCACGCGGGGCGGCGCAACCAGATTGGACGGGGCCTTGGTCAGCCCCGCCACCTGGAATTCGTCGGTGCCGTGGGGCGCCGGCGCCGACGACAGGTTGACCTGCTCGCGAAGCGGCCAGGTGGCCAGATTCATCACGAATTCCCCGGTCGCCCTGATATTCGATACCGAGTCCTTGAGTCCTCCCTGCAGGTGATTGCCGGTGGAGGCATACATCACCTGGGGTGGATGATAGGCAACAGCGTTGAAAAACGAGTAGGGCGCCAGGTTGACCGAGCCGCCGGCGTCTACTGTGGACACCCAGCCGATGGGCCGTGGGACGACGATCGCATTGAACGGGTTGTGCGGCAGACCGTGAGGCTCGTCGGTGCGGTAGTACATGCAGTTGTTCTCCGGTGCGGAAGCTCGGCGGACGCCTTGTCGCCACGGACCGAGGGGATGAGCTGATATCGTCGCCACCAGTATATGGCATGCGCCTGTACGTTGAGTATCCCCCGGTGAAGCCGTCTGCTAGGATCGCCCGGTTTCAATCCTTGAAGGAGCCAACAGTCCATGGTCACTGCGCGCGCCGGTGGCGCGGTCGATGCCGACCAGGCGCCCGTCGCCGGGATCGCCTTCATGTGTGCAGGCGTGTTGTGCCTGACGATCAACGACGTGTTCGCGAAATGGCTCGGCGGGATTTATCCCATCCCCCAGGTGGCTTTCCTGCGCATGTTGTTCGCGCTGCCCTTCCTCGTCGCGGCGGCCCTGGTGTTCGGCGGCCCCGGCTCCCTGCTGACCCGCCGCCCGCTGGCACAGGCCGGCCGCGGACTGCTCGCCACTGCCGCCACGCTGACCTTTTATCTGAGCCTGACCCTGCTGCCGCTGGCGGAAGCCACTGCGATTGCCTTCACCGCGCCGCTGTTCGTCACATTTCTGGCGATCCTTCTGCTGGGCGAACGGCCCGGGCCGGTGCAATGGCTGGTCACCTGCATCGGGTTCGTCGGGGTTCTGCTGATTGTGCGGCCGGGGGGTGCGACTTTCACGCTGGCGGCCCTCGTTCCACTCGGGACGGCCCTTTCCTATGCCCTGTTGATGCTGACGGCGCGGATGCTCGGGCGCAGTGAGACCATCTGGGCAACCATGCTGTATGCCACGGTGATACCGCTCATCATTACCGGAACCCTGCTGCCGTGGTTCTGGGAGACGCCGCCGCTGGAACACCTGCCGCATTTCACAGCCCTGGGACTGTCCGGCGGCCTGGCCCTGACCCTGATCACCCAGGGATTCCGTATCGGCGTCGCGTCCGTGGTCGCGCCCTTCGACTACACGGGCCTGGTCTGGGCGACCGCGTTCGGCTGGATCATCTGGAACGAAGTCCCCTCCCGGCTGTCCGTGCTGGGCGGCGTCATCATCGGTGTGTGCGGCGTGTACCTCGCCTACCGGCAGGCGCGCGACGGGCGGCGGCGACGGGCGGCGACAGCGCTGCACCCACCGCGCGGCGACTGAACCTGACGCAGCAACGAAACTATCAGAACAGGCTACCCCCGTATCAGGTCTGCCGCCTTCTCTCCGATCATGATGCTGGCGGCGTTGGTGTTGCTGCTGGGGTGAAACGGGATCACCGATGCATCCGCTATCCGCAGGCCGCCGATCCCGTGCACGCGCAGCTCCGGATCCACGACGCAATCCGGTCCCGTGCCCATCCGGCAGCTGCCGACGGGATGCCACGAGGTTTCGCCTGTCTCGCGTATGAATTCGAGAATGTCGCCGTCTGTCGCCACCTGCGGTCCCGGACGCACCTCGCGGACAATCAGGTCGCGCAGGGGCGAATGCTGCGCAATCATCCGCGACCGGCGGATTGCCGATACGGCCGCGTCGATATCGATCTGTTCGCTCAGATAGTTTGCCCGGACGCGGGGCGGATCCGCGGCGGCGGGTGAAGCGGCATGCACTTCGCCATGCGACCGCGGAAAGAGGAAATAGGAGCCGATATGGAATCCGGGAAACGGATCGATGCCGGTCTTGACGTAGCGGCTCTCGCTGCTCGACAGCCCACACTGGATGCGCGTATCCGGGTAGGGAGACAACCCGCTTTTCACCAGCGCGTGCACGCGGAAGCTGGGGGTCGCGAACAGTCCCCGTCGATTGACAATGTACTTGAGCAGCTCCCGGGCCGCGAACCACTTGTTGTTGAGAAGGTCGTTGGCCGTGACGGCTTGATTCGTTTCGTAGTTGACCCGGCAATGCAGGTGATCTCTCAGATTCATGCCGACGCCGGGCGAATGCCGCACCACGTCGATTCCCAGGGACTCCAGGTGCGCCTGGTCGCCGATGCCGGACAGCTCGAGAAGCTGCGGGGAGTTCAAGGCGCCGGCCGAGAGTATGATTTCCCGTTCCGCCGTCGCCTCATGCCGGACCGACCCGCGCTGAAACA
>JBEPXV010000120.1:0-6359 GCA_041641695.1 Gammaproteobacteria bacterium
CACCGTCGCGTATGAGGGCGATGTTGACGGTGAACTCGCCGCGCTGGTTGATGAACTCCCTGGTGCCGTCCAGGGGATCCACCAGCCAGAACTCGGTCCAGTGCCTGCGTTCGGCGTACGACGCCCGGGCGGACTCTTCGGATAGAATGGGCGTGTCGGGCGTCAGGTCCCGGAGCCGGTCGGTAATCAACCGGTGCGCCCGGTGGTCCGCCTCGGTAACCGGCGACCCGTCCGCCTTGGTCTCCACGGCGCCGAGCTGCCGGTAGACTTCCATGATCGCTTCGCCCGCCTCCGAGGCAATGTCGCGGACGGGCTTTATCAGTTCTTCGAGCTTCGAGTCGAGCATTGATGACGCACCAGTGGGATAAACGAAGTTGAGCGAAACAGAGCCGCAACGGCGCGAGGCCCATTATACCGATCACCGGTCCGGCATGCCGGACTGGCGCGGGATCGACCACGTGCTGCTGGACATGGACGGCACCCTGCTGGACCTGCGCTTCGATACCCGGTTCTGGCTGGAGGACCTGCCCGGCCGCTACGCCGAAATAAACGACCTTCCGCTGGACGAGGCCCTGGCGCGGATCCGCGCGCGCATGGCGGCCTTGTCCGGAACGCTCGGCTGGTACTGCACCGATGAATGGTCCCGGGCGCTGGGCATCGACGTCGCCGCGCTGAAGCGGGAGCTTGCCCACGGGATCCGCTACCGCGACACCGCGGTGGCATTCCTCGAGGCGCTGGCCGCCAGCGACAAGCGCGTGATGATCGTGACCAATGCCCACCCGGAAACGGTCGAAATCAAGCGGCTGAGGACCGACATCCATCAGTACGTGGACGGCGTGATCAGCTCCCACGAGTACGGCGCCGCCAAGGAACAGGATGCATTCTGGCGGTCGCTGCGCAGGGAGCACGACTTCGATCGACGGCGGACACTGTTCATCGACGACAACCTGCCGGTGCTGCGCGCGGCGCAGCGCTACGGCATCGCGCACATCCGGGCGGTGAGCCACCCGGACTCCGGGCAGGGAGCGCGGGACACGGCGGAGTTCGAGGCGATCCGGTTGTTCACCGAGATCATGCCGATCCGGTGAACGGGGTTTTGCGGCCCCTGGAGGTCAGAACCGGGGTGACGGTAAGAACCGGAACAATCCATGCCCTGGCGCCGCGCACGGAACCGGCGCTCCCATCGACGGTCGCCGGGCAGGCGGCGACATCCGGTATCATCCGTGACCCTGGTCAAACATGGTTGAGGGCATGGCACGCATCAAGACAGCCGATCTCTACGACGCATACGGCGACACCCTGCAGGTGGCCGAGCCGGTATTCCGGCATTTCGGACGGCGCGATGCGTTCTCCGGCCCCATCGCCACCTTGAAAGTGTTCGAGGACAACACCCTGGTACGCGCCAACCTGGAGACCGCGGGCGGCGGGTACGTGCTGGTGGTGGACGGCGGCGGCTCCCTGCGCTGCGCGCTGGTGGGCGACCTGCTGGCGCAGCTGGCGGTCGACAACCAGTGGGCCGGCATTATCGTCAACGGCTGCGTGCGGGACTCCAGGGAGATCGACGCGATGGACATTGGCATCAAGGCCCTGGCCACGAACCCGGCCAAGAGTGATAAGCGCGGCGAAGGCCGGGAAAACATCGTGGTGCGGTTCGCCGGCGTGACGTTTACACCGGATCACTACGTCTACGCCGATGCAGACGGCATCGTGGTATCCGAGAAGGAGCTGGAGGACGATCCGGAAACCGTGCTGGTGTAGCCTGCCGCTGCCGGCGCCGACACGCGGGCTCTCTGCCCGGCCTACAGCAACGCGAACAGCCGCCCCGAATGATACAGGGCGAACACGTCCATCATCAGCGCCACGCTGCAGTGGACGAGGACGCCCGGCCAGATCGAGCGGCTCTTGATGGCCAGGGTTCCGAGCACCAGCCCCGCCACGATCGCGCCCAGCGCCTCGGGCAATGGCTTGTGGATGTGGATCAACGCGTAGGGAATCACCATGAGGGTGACGGCGTGCATGCCGAAGCGCGATTCCAGCCGGAACAGGGCGAACCCCCGGAAGAAGAACTCCACACACACGAACTGGAGCAGGTAAATTGCTTCGAACGCCAGCCACTGCTGCGCGCTCGCCGGCTTGTACATGGGATAGAAGTCGTGAAAAGACGGCGCGGCGGCGGCCATCCACAACACCGGCGCCATGACCACCACCAGCAGCCAGTACACCCGCCAGTGCGGCCCGCAATGGCGCATGCTCAGGCCGAGGGGATTGTCGAACGACACCGGAAACAGGCGGTGAAACACCAGTGGCAGCAGCACGAACAACAGCAGGCTGGCGCCGGTGTACCACAGTTGAGCCAGGAACCGAACTTCGTTAATGTCGCTGCCTTCGTTCAGCAGGCCGCGGCGGTACGTGCTCATGAAATAGCTCTGCAGCGCGTAACGATCCAGCAGCAGCAGGATCAGCGCAATGAACAGCGGCAGAAGAACGAGGCCCCATTGCTCCCGGGAACGCGGACGCGGCGGGAGATACTGGCTGATGAAGTGGCTCACGGCGGGCAAGTCTAGCAGGTCGTTGACGAAGCACCGACTGCGCTGCGTCAACGCACCGGATCAGGCACTTGCCGTGCCCGGTTTGCGGCGGAATATTCATGTCCTGCACCGGCGGCCCGATCGTCCAGGGGCGGTTCGTCCGCGGCCACGACAAATGAGACGGCCTGCCCGATTGACGGGATGGGATCGGCATTACCCGGAAACGTACCTGCATGCACGCGACAACGACCACGCGATACATACTGTGCGCCCTGCTGCTTCTGGGGCCGGGCATGCGATTGGCCGCGGCCGACCGGGCCGCGGACTCCGGGTTTCCCAGGCCGCTGCCGGTGGCCGGCCAGACCCCGGTGACCGGGATTTTCGGCATTCCCCGGGCGCAGGGCACCGACACCCCGGGCGCCGGGCAGTCGCACTGGGGTGCGACGCTGGACGTCACCAGCCATTTTCAGGGCAGTGAAGCGGGCGACGAGTCCATCTTCTTCGACGGCGAAACCACCCGGCTGGCGCTGCAGGCGCGCTACGGCATCAACGACGACTGGAACCTCGGCGTGGAAGTGCCCTGGGTGCACCATGGCCCGGGCTTCCTCGACCAGTTCATCGTCGAATGGCACGACTTGTGGGGGTTCCCGCAGCACGGCCGCAACCAGGTTCCCAACGGCGACATCAGGTATCGATACGACCGCGGCGGCCAGGCGCGCTTCGATATCGACGCGTCCACCGGCGGCCCCGGCGACGTGATCCTGTCGGCGCAGCGGGGACTGTGGCGGGGCCCCGACAGCGCCGCGCTCATGCACACCCAGCTCAAGCTGCCCACCGGGGAGGCCGATAAGCTGACCGGCAGCGGCGCCCCGGACGCCGGCGCCGGCATCGAGCTGTCCCGCCGGTGGCGACGCGGGTGGTATTCGATGTTCCGCGCCGGTGCGGTGTATCTCGGCGAGGGGGAGGTGCTGCCGGACCTGCAGCGCCGCTGGGCGGCCTACGGCGGGCTCGACCTCGTGTGGCGGCCGCTGCGGGCACTATCGCTTCGCGTACAGTACGATGCCCACACATCACCATACGAGGACAGCGACCTGAGAGAGCTCCACCGCTGGTCAGGGCTGATCAGCACGGGCGGCACCTGGCATGTGACCCGCCGCATCGCGCTGGACCTGGCGGTGGTGGAAAACGTGCCGAACTCCCGCGCGGTGTCCGATGTCACGTTCCAGCTGCGTCTGCGAGCGAAGCCGGGCGCCGGCCGGTGACACCCCGGGAGCGATACCGCCGGGATCTCGAGCGCCCGGATTTCGTCGAGGACCCGGCGCAGACCCGGGTCGTCGAGCACCTGCAGGCGCTGCACGACGAGCTGATCGACGGCGGCGGCCGCGACCGGCAGGGGTTGCTGTCGCGGCTCGGATTCGGCGACTCCAGGCGTAAGCCGGTTACCGGGCTGTATATCTGGGGCGGAGTCGGGCGCGGCAAGACCTACCTTGTCGACCTGTTCTTCGACTGCCTGCCATTCGACGGCAAGCACCGCACCCATTTTCATCGCTTCATGCGCAAGGTGCACCACGAGCTCAAGGGACTGCGCGAGCGCCAGGATCCGCTGGACATCGTCGCCGAACGGTTCGCCGGCAATACCCGGGTGCTGTGCTTCGATGAAATGGTGGTCAACGATATCACCGACGCCATGATTCTCGGCGGCCTGCTGGACAAGCTGTTCGCCCGGGGCGTGACCCTGGTGGCGACATCCAACATCGCGCCGGATGACCTTTACCGGGACGGCCTGCAGCGAGACCGATTCGAGCCGGCAATCGAGCTGATCAAGGCACACACCCGGGTCATCCACATGCAGGGCGAGGTCGACTACCGGCTGCGGTTTCTGGAAACCGCGGAAACCTACCTGACTCCGCCCGGGCCCGAGGCCGACCGGTCGCTGTCCAACGACTTCGACCACGTGGCCCCGGAAGCCGGCGGCAGGGACGCGATGCTGGAGATCGAGGGCCGGCAGCTCAAGACCCGGCGCCTCGCCGACGGTGTGGTCTGGCTCGATTTCGACCAGGTCTGCGGCGGCCCGCGCTCGCAGAATGACTACATCGAGCTGGCATCCTGCTTTCATACGGTGCTGGTTTCGGGCATCCCGGTGCTGGGCGACGACGCCAACGACGAGGCCCGGCGGCTCATCAACCTGGTGGACGTGCTGTACGACCGCCATGTCACGCTGATCGCATCCGCCGAAGCGGCGCCGGACGAGCTGTACCGCGGCAGGCGCCTGGCGGCTGAGTTCAAGCGCACCGCCAGCCGCCTGGTGGAGATGCAGTCGCGGCAATATCTGTCACAGACCCACCTCGCCTGAATCACGCGGCATAACGTATTGTTTGTTGTTTTTCCCTCACCCCGGCCCTCTCCCCCAGAGGGGGAGAGGGTGGTACTGCCCGATGTCAATTGCCTCAGAGCCCGAACGAAGGGTTCCCTCGCCCCCGCAGGGGGAGAGGGACAGGGTGAGGGGAAAAACAATCAAAGGCTTACAAGCCTTTTCCAACAAGCGGTCATCGCCGGCCGCCGGCTACGGCATGGTGTTGTGCTGCGGCAGGCCGCCGGTATCACCTGCCTGCAGCCCCGTTCGATCGATGATCAAACCGGCCGCCTCCTGCCCGTACGCCAGATAAAGCAGCACCAGGAAGGCCAACAACAGCATGGCCACGTAGAGCTTGCCGATGAGCATCATGCGGCGGCTCGGGAGCCTCGGGTATATGCCGAACTCGCGCGGGTCCAGCGTTCCGGCCTGCCCCATCTCGACGATCCGCCGGCAGAAGCGGGCGACCCACACGGGGATGGCCTGGTTGAACATGTAGTTGCGGAAGTGGGCCTCGATGACCCGCTGCTTTCCCGCCACGCCGTACCACTCCTTGTAGGCGAGCTCGAACACCTTGAACTCCGTAACCTGCAGCAGGGCCGCCGTTTCCAGGAGGTCCCACTGGTCCCGGGCCACGTCCTCATCGAAATACTGCTGGCGGTCGGGCGGAATCCGGAAGTAATCCACCAGCTTGTGGCCCAGGGCGCGAATAACCCGGGCACCGCGTAGCGTTGCCAGATGCAGCACATCCAGCGGCGACCAACGGCGGTTCTCGCAGATAGCGCCGCCCGGGCCAATGGACGCAAGGAACGTGCACCTCCCCCGGGCGGCCAGGGGCTGAACAAGCCGCGCCCGGTCGCCGTCCCGGTACCCGCTCACGACACCCGCCTCGAATAATCGAACAGGCCGTCCCAGTGCCGGTCGAGGGTCGCCTTGGCCTCGTCGAGGGGCAGGGCCGACCAGTGGCCGCCGTTCTCGGCGATAATGGGCCGGTCGTCGTGCCGGAACGTTGACAGGCGCTCGAGAGCCTTGTGGACATCGAAGTCCACGTCGGTGTCGCAGTGCTTCCTGATCCATCCCTCGACGCGCTCGTCGAGCTCCTGCTCCGTCAGCGGCTTTTGCGCAAGACGCAGATGGTGATAGGCGAGGACCATTTCCTTGCCGAGCTCCTCCTCGGCGCTGTCGACAATGGTGAACAGCACCCCGCGGTTGGTGACCAGGTTCTTGAAGAACAGAGTGTCGGTGACGCGCTTCTGGAACTTCAGCTTCTTGTTCTTGTAATTGAGGTACTGCTTGACGGCGAAGCCGCCGAGGGCGAACGAAGCCGACATCACCGCCACCAGGATGGGGTAGATGCTCTGGCCCTCGCCGACGTCCAGGTTCCACTGCCTGGCAAAATCCGGGCCCATGGTCAGCAGCACGATCAGCCCGGCGATGATGCCGAGGCTGGGCAGCACCTTCACCAGCAGCGGACCCGC
>JBEPXV010000121.1:0-6340 GCA_041641695.1 Gammaproteobacteria bacterium
GGCCGTGCAACTACCTGCTGCTGCGGGTCCTGCCGCCGGAGGACGCGGCCACCGACCCCGCCAAGCGGCCTTTCGTGGTGTTCGATCCGCGCGCCGGGCACGGCCCGGGCATCAGCGGCTCGAAGGAATCGAGCCAGGTGGGCGTGGCGCTGCGTGCCGGCCATCCTGTGTACTTCGTCTCCTTCCGGCCCGATCCCGAGCCGCACCAGACCCTGCGTGACGTAGCGCGCGCCGAGATCCGTTTCCTGATGAAGGTGCGCAAGCTGCACCCGGACTCGCCGAAGCCGGCCATCGTCGGCAACTGCCAGGCGGGCTGGGCCATCATGATGCTGTCGGCCTACGCCCCGGAGCTGGCCTCGGTGATCGGCGTGGCCGGCGCGCCGCTGTCCTACTGGGCCGGGGTCGAGGGCCGCAACCCGATGCGCTATTTCGGCGGGCTCACCGGCGGCACCTGGCCCTCGGCGCTGGCCGCCGACCTCGGCGCCGGCAACTTCGACGGCGCCCACCTGGTGTCGAACTTCGAGAGCCTGAGCCCGGCCAACAGCATGATCGGCAAGCCCTATAACCTGTACAGCAACGTCGACACCGAGGCGGACCGCTTCCTGGACTTCGAGCGCTGGTGGAGCGGCTACTTCATGCTCACCCGCGAGGAGATCGTGGAGCTGACCTCGGAGCTGTTCGTCGGAAACAAGCTGACCCGGGGCGAGATACTCACCGATGACGGCGCGCCCATCGATCTGCGGGCGATCCGCGCCCCCATCGTGGTGATTGCCAGCGAGGGCGACAACATCACGCCGCCGCCCCAGGCATTGAACTGGATCCTGGACCTGTACCGCGACGTCGAGGAGATCCGCGCCAACGAGCAGACCATCGTCTACACCGTGCATCCCCACGTCGGCCACCTGGGGATCTTCGTCTCCGGCAAGGTCGCCGCGCGCGAGCACGACGTGCTGGTCAACTCGCTGGACCTCATCGAGACCCTGCCGGCGGGGCTGTTCGAGATGGTGATCGATGACGTCTCCACCGAGGGCGAGGGCGAGAGCTACACCATGCACTTCGAGGCGCGCGGCCTCGACGACATCCGCGCCTACGACGACGGCCGCGCCGACGAGGAGCCGTTCCGCGCCGTGGCACGCTTCTCCGAAGTCAACGAGGGCATCTATTCGAGCTTTGTCTCCCCGTGGGTGCGCGCCTTCGCCAACCCGGCCACGGCCGAGATGACCCGGCTGATGAATCCCCAGCGGCTGCGCTACACCATGTTCTCCGACGCCAACCCCTGGATGTTCGGCGTCCGGGTCGCCGCCGAGATGGCGCGCACTCACCGCGTAAAAGCCGAGGCGGACAACCCGCTGCGGCGGATCGAGCGGGACACGGTGGAGTCGTTCGAGCAGCTCATCGACCGGGCCAGCGCGCAGCGCGACGTCGCCATCGAGCAGGTGTTCAAGGCGATCTGGACCCATCCCCTGATCCAGGCGCTGGCCGGCGAGCTGGCCACCCACGCCGACGCCCGCAAGCCCGCGCTCAGCAACCGCCGGGCGCTGGAGCAGCTCCGCGATCTCAAGCTCGAGGCGATTGCCTCCCGCGAGCACGAAGGCGGATTCGCCGACGCCGTGCTGCGCGTGATCTATGCCGCCATCAAGGCCGGCCGGCGCGTGGACGCCCAGGCCTTCGCCGCGGCGCGCGAGGTCTGGACCGCCCACAAGCGCTTCGCCGACCTGGACCGCGAGACTTTCATCCGCAAGGCACGCGAGGCCGCCCTGATGGTGGCCTTCGACGAACCCGCCGCGCTGGAAGCCCTGCCCCGCCTGCTGCCCGAACCCACCGACCGCAAGGAGGCCATGCGCATCATCGACGCGATCATCGCCCTGCACCCCAAAGTCGCCCCCGAAGTGCGCGACGTACAGACGCGGGTGGAACGGATCCTCGGGCACGACCCGGAAGCGCGCTCAACCGAAACCGGCGGTGAAGCGACAAGCCACACACTAAACTGAGCTGCAGGTCGGGGTTTCAACCCGACTGATAACTATAGTCGGGTTGAAAACCCGACCTGCAAAGATGAAAAAGGGACCGGGGGCACTGCTGTCCCACGAATTCCCTCTCCCAGGGGAGAGGGTCAGGGTGAGGGGAACGAACCGCGATGATCGCAATTCCTTGAATACAAAACCCTCATGGCGCAATGCAGGCACCGATTGTGGGACAGCAATGGGACGGGGGATTTCTTGAAAGGGATTTGTCCCAAAGAGGGGACAGATTTACTTTTTCCCGGCTACGCACCCCCCGAATGTCCTCGAAGCCGGATCCGCTCGATATCGCGTAGAATTGTCCACAGCGGTTGACGCGATGGCGAAGATCGATGCCAAGGATCAGGCGCGTCGCCCTTCCCGAGAGTCGCCAGGATGTGGTCCAATGGGAACACAATCGGCTCGTGGAATTCCGAACCTGGAATGTGTTCCAGGAATACCTCTGAAAAGAAAACCTGCCTTTGTCGCTATAATGTTCGTATGAATGAGACGTATTCCTCGTCGCCGCAGATCTCATCGCGGATTGCCGGAAATCAGGCCGATGAAGATACGACGCTGCAGCGGGAACACGACGCCGACCGGGCCACCGCCGCGCACCCCGCGGTGGAGCTGTCCGGCATCTCCAAGACGTTCGAAGGCCCGTCGGGAACCATTCATGCCCTGCGGGACGTTTCCCTGACCATCGCCCGTAATGAGTTTTTCACGCTGCTGGGACCGTCCGGCTGCGGCAAGACCACGCTTCTCAGGCTGATCGCGGGTTTCGAGGTCCCGGACGCCGGCGAGATCCGCCTCGACGGTGAAGCCATTGCCGACCGGCCGCCGTACCAGCGGCTGGTGAATACGGTCTTTCAAAGCTACGCCCTGTTTCCGCACAAGACGGTCGGGGAGAACATCGGGTTCGGGTTGAAGATGCGCGGCGTGGCGCCGGCGCAAGCCCGCGAAAGGGTGGACGAGATGCTGTCCCTGGTGCGGCTCGAAGGCATGGCACGCCACATTCCCGACCAGTTGTCCGGCGGCCAGCAGCAGCGGGTGGCGCTGGCGAGAGCACTCGCCAACAAGCCCAAGGTGCTGCTGCTCGACGAGCCGCTGTCGGCGCTCGATTACAAGCTGCGCAAGGACATGCGGCTCGAGCTGAAGCGGCTCCAGCGCGAGACCGGTATCACTTTCGTCTTCGTGACCCACGACCAGGACGAGGCCCTGGAGATGTCCGACCGGATCGCGGTGATGTCCGAGGGATCGGTGCAGCAGGTGGGAGATCCGGTGGAAATCTATGATCGCCCGGTGAGCCGTTTTGTCGCCGACTTCATCGGCGAAACCAACTTCCTCGATGTAGACGTCGAAGCCCGTGAGGCCGGCGCACTGGTGTGCCGGACGGCAGACGGCGGCGCGATCCAGGCCGCCGGCGAGGCCGCGCCCGGCGACCGGGTCACCGTCGCGATACGTCCCGAGAAAACCATCGTCGAGCCGGCCGGGGCACAGTCAACCGGCCTGGAGGGAGAGGTGGTCGCCCGCGTTTACCAGGGAAGCACCACCACCTATCATGTCCGCCTTGCCGGCGGCCAGGTCTTGACGGGACGCATCGGCGACAGCGACGGCGACCACCGCGACTTCACGAACGGCGACAGCGTGCGGCTGCGCATCAAGCCGGACGGCGCCCGCGTGGTGGTGTAGCACAATGGCGGCGGCCGGCTCGAATGCGGCCCGGCGCCGGGTGCTGGGGGTTTCCCCGGCCCTCGTCATCATCGTGATTTTCCTGGTCCTTCCCCTGGGTTTCGTCGCGGTCTATTCATTTCTACAGAAGGATCCCTACGGCGGGGTGCAGGCGGCGTTCTCCACGGATGCCTACGTCAAGTTCCTCTTCGAGCGCTCCCTCACCGATGAGCTGGTCTTCAACCCGACGTACCTGACGATATTCGCGCGCTCCATACTGATCGCCGCCGGCGCCACCGTCATCTGTGTGCTCATCGGATTTCCCGTCGCCTACTACATCGCGCTCCAGGAGCCCCGGCGCCAGACACTCCTGGTGTTTCTGGTGACAATCCCATTCTGGACCAATCTTCTCATCCGCACCTACTGCTGGATCCTGATCCTGCGGGACAGCGGAGTGGTTAACTCGGTCCTCCTGTCGTCCGGGGTGATATCCGAACCGATCACACTGCTGTATACCCCTTTCGCGATTCTTCTGGGCCTGGTGTATATCTATATCCCGTTCATGATTCTGCCCATCTATTCCAGCCTGGCCAGGCTGGACCTGCGCCTGGTGGAGGCGGCCCATGACCTGTACGCGAATCGCCGCTCCGCCCTGCGCCACGTCGTCATACCACTGGCGATGCCCGGCATCCTGGCCGGCTCGGTTCTGGTGTTCATCCCGTCGCTCGGCAACTTCATCGCGCCGGAGCTCCTCGGGGGCGGCCAGAAGCTGATGATCGGCAACCTTATCCAGCTCCAGTTCTCCTCGGCACGGGACTGGCCGTTCGGTGCAGCCGCCGCGCTCATCCTGCTGGCCGCGGTGCTTATCGTGCTCACGTTCGTGGCGCGTGGATCGACCCGCCGCGCCATGCAGCAGGGAGTGGGTTGATGAGCGTGGATGCGGCCGGCGCTGAACAGGCATCCGCGGCGGCGCGTTCGGCCCGCCGCAACCGCTTCCGGGTCGGGCACATGGCGGGCTTCGGCGGCCTGTCCATGGCGTTTTTCATTTACCTGTATGCACCCATCGCGGTACTGGTGCTGTTCTCTTTCAATGCCGGCAGCTCGGCGACCGTATGGCAGGGCTTCGGCCTTGACTGGTACGCGCGCGCGCTGGCCAACGACGGCATCCAGCGCGCGGCATTGAACAGTGTCGTCGTGGCGGTATCGGCCACCATGGTGGCCACCCTCGTCGCGACTTCCGCGGCGCTTGCGCTGACCCGCGGCGGCCGCTTCCGGGCGGCCAATACCATCCAGGGATTCATCACCCTGCCGCTCATGATCCCGGAGATCGTCACGGCCGTGGCGACCCTGACCTTCTTCACCGCCATCGGCCTGAAACTCGGCCTGGGCAACGTCATCGTCGCGCATACCGTGTTCTGCATCCCCTTCGCCTACCTCCCGATCCAGGCGCGCCTGCGGAGCATGGACCCCGTGCTCGAGCAGGCCGCCGCCGACCTGTATGCCAACGACTGGCAGACGTTCCGGCACGCCACGCTGCCGCGACTGATGCCGGGTATCATATCGGGGGCGATGCTTTCATTTATCATTTCCCTGGATGACGTTATTATCACCCTGATGGTCGCTCCGCCGGGGGCAACAACGCTGCCGTTGTACATCTACGGCATGGTGCGGATGGGCATCACCCCGGAAGTGAACGCCGTGTCGACCATGTTCTTCGCCGTCTCCGTGCTGATGGTGTCGCTGTCATGGATGATCGGACGCCTGCGCTGACCATGCGGCGCCGGCATCTCACCGGCGCCGAACAGTAAAACCACCAAGAGGAGGAAGGCAAATATGAGTACACGCCGCGCAGCATATATTACCGCATCGGCCGCTCTTTTCGCGGTCTCCACGGCATACGCTCAGGAGGAGCTGTACCTCTACAACTGGACCGATTACACCTCGCCCGAGCTGATCGAGAAGTTCGAGTCGGAGACGGGCATCGACATCACCCTGGACACCTTCGATACCAACGAGACGCTGCTCGCCAAGCTGAAGAGCGGCGGCGCCACCTATGACATCGTGGTGCCGAGCCACAACTTCGTGTCCATCATGGTCGAAGAGGGCCTGCTGCAGCCGGTGAACGTCCAGGAGCTCGACGGCTACGAGAATCTCGACCCCCGCTGGCGCGATCCGCAATGGGATCCGGGCAACAAGTATTCCGTGCCGTGGCAGTGGGGCACGACGTCCTATGCCGTTGACACCGCGGTCTACGACGGCCCCATTGATGACTACGAGGTGCTGTTCAATCCGCCGGAGTCGCTGCAGGGCAGTATCGGAATGATGAACTCGCCGGATGACGTCATCAACATGGCGCTGGTCTACATGGGCGAGCCGACCTGCAACCAGGACCCGCAGACCATGCAGCGCGTCCTCGAGCTCCTGCAGAGCCAGAAGCCGCACGTGAAGGTCTACAACTCCGACGGCATCAAGGAGCGCATGGTATCCGGTGACACCGCCATGCACATGATGTGGAACGGCTATGCCATGCGCGCCAAGGCCGAGAAGCCGTCCATCCAGTATGCATTCCCGAGCCAGGGCGTGGTGACCTGGATGGACAACCTGGTGGTGCCGAAGGACGCGGCGCACCCCGAGAACGCCGTGAAGTTCATCGAGTTCATGCTGCAACC
>JBEPXV010000122.1:0-6320 GCA_041641695.1 Gammaproteobacteria bacterium
CCCTGCGTGAAGCGGGCAATGCGCCGCGCCAGCGACGCATCCCCGGAGCGCTCGACGGTTTCCGATTCTTCGTCGGCCGCAGCGCCCCGCCGCAGCTCGGCGATGAGCTTTTCGCGCGCCTGTTCGTCCTCGAGGATGTCGGCGAGCTGCGCCGAGGGGTCCCGGGGCTGGTCCGGGCCGCCCTGCTGCGCCTGCAGCGGGGCCGGCGGGCCGATCAGTATCGACAGGCCAAGGACCAGTTGGAGCAGGTACGGGGACAGGCGTCTCACGGGCGTCTCCATTTTCTCGAAGGATTCGTTGCGGTAATCGGCAGGTTGCCGGCGCGGCGCGGATTCCCGCAGGGGAGTCTAGCAGGTCGACCCTGGCGATTCAGGCGCCGTCGTCCACCGCCGCTTGCCGTGGCGTGCTAGCATCGTGTGGACATCACATTGACGTAGACAGAGTTGCACCATGTACCAGACCATTGTTGTTCCCGTTGACCTGGGACACATCGACCAGCTCGGCAAGGCGCTGGATACCGCCGCGGACCTGGCGAAGCACTACGACGCCCGTGTGTACTACGTGGGCGTTACCGCCACCGCGCCGGACGAAGTGGCGCACACCCCGCGCGAGTTTGCGGATGCGCTCAGGGCCCTGGCCGGCCGGCAGGCCGAAACCCACGGGATCCGAGCGGAAGCCAAGGCGCTTACCACCGCTGATCCGGCGGTTGAGCTGGACAAGACACTGATGCGCGCGATCGAGGAGCTGAAGGCCGACCTGGTCGTCATCGGCTCTCATCATCCCGGGGTATGGGCGAACCTGATCAGCCATCACGGCGCAAACCTCGCGGCGCACGCCGACGTTTCCCTGTTTATCGTGCGCTGACAGGCTGTTTTCCGACCAATAGAGGCTGGCTCGACTTTGACTGCCCCGGCAGTCGACAAGGCAGTAGAGCGGGCATGCATACATGCCGGGGATCTTCGGCAACAACTGACGTGGGGCAAGCGCGTGTTCGGACAGCGACGCCGGGCCGGGCTCATCGAAACCCGGCAGATGTAGAGCTTGATGAACCAGGCCAAAGTGACCGCGATCGAGTCTTTCAGCCTACTCGTCCCCTTCCGCTTCCTCCTCCTGTGGCAATCCGTCGGAACCGGACTCGTTCAGGAACGGCGCCATTAACTTGTCCTGATAGGCCGTATCCCGCAGCCTGACCAGCGGCGCGCGCACGAATGTCAGCGACTGCGAAGTCAGCGACCGAACGGCCGGCTCGGGGGCGATCAACGATACCTCCCCTGTCCATCGATCGACGGAGTACACCGTGAGGGGGTCGTTGCCGACGACGATGTGGTAGCGAAACGTCCAGGCCAGGCTGAACGCCAGGATCAGTGACAGCGCAACCAGTCCGAACAATGCTTTCATGGGCCTTCTTCCGGGTCGAATGCGCGGCCGATACTAACTCAACCACTCTGATCCGACACGAATACAGGTCTCGTTCGGCGCCCGGATTTCCGGGTGGTACCCACAGCGTGGTCTCAGCCCGACGCGTCCGCCGGTGCGGCATTCCGCGGGACAACCTCCCGGCCGCGCACCTCGGGCTCCTCGTCGGTCATGCCGGCGGGAAAGCCGTCGGCGCGAATCCGGACCAGACACGCCTCCTCCAGCCGGCGGATGATGTTGGGCGACCATTCACGGCCGCCGTAGCGTTCCTCGGCCTCGCGAAAGATTTCCAGCAGGGTGGGCGAGATATCCAGGGGAATGCCGGCGCCGTCGGCCAGTGCCTGAAACAGGCCGAGGTCCTTGCACACCAGGTCCATGGTGAAGTTGATATCGCGGCTGCCGTTGAGGATCACCTGGCTCTCGGTCTCGTGCACGAACGAGTTGCCCGAGGAAATGCGGATCGCCTCGTAGGTCGTGCCCAGGTCCATGCCGGTCCGGCTCGCGACCGTGAAAGCCTCGCACAGGCTCACCAGGTTGGCGGTCGCCAGGTAGTTGGTGATCACCTTGAGGACCGATGCCGAGCCCAGCGGCCCGGTATGCAGGATGTCGCGGCCCATGCAGGCAAGCACCGGCAGCAGGCGCTCGAAGACGGCACGCTCGCAGCCTGCCAGGATGGAGATGTTGCCGGTCGCCGCGCGGTGACAGCCGCCCGACACGGGACAGTCGGCGGGCATGCCGCCCGCCGCCGCTACTTTTTCGCCCAGGCGTTTCACCTCGGAGGCATCGGTGGTGCTCATCTCCACCCAGATGCGCCCGTCGTCCATGCCGGCAAGGACGCCGTCCTCGGCCTCCAGCACGGCGGCGCTGGCCGCCGGGTTCGGCAGGCAGGTGATAACCAGGTCGCAGGCCCCGGTCAGTGCGCGCGGGGTGTCCGCCCAGTGCGCACCCTGTTCCAGCAGTGGTGCGGCCGCCGCCTGGTCGAGATCGAGCACGGTCATGTCGAAGCCGTTGCGCAGCAGGCTGGCGGCCAGCTTGCCGCCGACGTTGCCGAGGCCGATGAATCCGATGTTCATGTTGGTTAGTCTTGTCTGGGCCCCGGCGCACGGAGCGATGGATGTGCGACTTCAATCATCCTGGGAAGCCCCCTGCCGGCTTTGCGGGCGGATGACGGCCGGGTCGAATGGCTGCCGGGCGAATATTCGCCGCACCAGCGGCTCAAAATGCGCCAGCGGCCGGGTCGGATAGTCCGGGTCGAATGCGGCCTGGTCCCAGCGCTCGCAGAAGCGCGCGCAGGCATCGAACCACGGGTGATCGCGGTATCGCTCGCGCTCGTTGGGATCCTCGCCGATCTTGTCGGCATAGTAGTACTTCTGAAAGATACCGTGATGCGCCACGATCCAGGTGACCTCCTCGCGCACGTAGGGGCGGATGATCGCGGCGGCGTACTGCGAGTGGTTCGCCGGCGCGAGGTCGTCGCCCAGATCGTGCAGCAGCGCCCCCAGCACCATCTCCTCGTCGGCGCCGTCGTCCTCGGCGCGCGTCGCGGTCTGCAGCGAGTGTTCGAGGCGCGAGACGCGGTAGCCGCTCAGGGTATGGTCCAGCCCACGCAATGCGTCGAGAATGCGGTCGGGCAGTCCTTCGACGAACGGCTGCTCCAGTCGCTGGAGCAGCTCGTAGTCCGCCCGGCTGCCGTCTTTCATCTGGCGAAATGACACGGTCTTCATTTCAAGTCTCCTCGCGTGTCGCGGCGGCCTGCAGCTGGCGCGACAAAATTCGGTAACGGCTGCACGGCTCGTCGATGTCGATGTAGCAGCCCTGCAGATGGCGCCGGCCCTCCTGCGGGTCGAAGCCGGTGCGGCCGTGCAGAATACGGCTATTGTCGAACATCATCAATTCGCCGGCCCGCAGCGGAAACCGGATCTCGAAGCGCGGATCGACCAACAGCTCGCCGAAGTGACGTCGCGCGCGCTGAAACGCGGCCAGCTCCCCGGGCTCCAGCAGCGGCAGGTCGTCCAGACGCGGGCTGTAGTGGACCCCGGTCATCTCGCCCTTGGCGTTGTGCCGGATGATAGTGCGCCGCTCGATGAATTCCTCGTCTTTGTCAACGAAGCGGAAACGCACGGGAATGCCCGCCAGCCGCTCGTAGGCCTCGCGGTCCTCGAGTGCAAGCGCCTCACCCACGGCCAGGCTGTCGACCAGCGTCGAGAGTCCCCCGGTCGTCTCGTTGATCAGGCAGTGCAGGATCTGGATGCCAGGCACCGGCTCGCGGTACGGGTTGTCGGTGTGCGGCCCCAGCGGTACGGCGCTGTAGGCCAGGTCGTTCGCGCCCGGGCGCGAGAATACCTCGAAATACCGGCCGAAATTGGTGTCGCGCAGATAACCGAACGCCCGCGCAACCGCCAGGATCTGCTCGCGCTCGGTCGGCACACCGCACAGAACGATGAACCCGCGCGCGAGCAACGCCCCGAGCGCCGCGTGCATCTTGCGGGGCTCGCCGATCCCGTCCCAGTCGAAGCGGACTTCGTCGAGCTCCAGGGAGCTCCGCCACGGCAGCGTCGCCGGCACCCCGTCGTGGGGGTCGAAATCGACGGCCAGCGTGTCGAAGTCGTAGCGGCCACGATAGCCGTCGCTGAAAGTCAGCCACGCGCCCCCGCGCGCGTCCGCCTCGACCGCGGTCAAATCGAGGTCTTCGGGCAGCTCGTGCGGGTTGAACAGCCGCTGGCGCGTCCGCGCGTCGACTTGCGCGGGGTCCTGGCAGCGCTCGCGCAGCCACAGGGCGGGCAGCTCAAGCTCGTCGGAACCGGATACCACGATCACCCGCGCCGAGGCGCTGTCAATTCGGAACCTGATCGTGCTCATGAACTCTGCGCGCGCCTTGCCGGATCGGTGGAAACATTATGGCTCCCGGCCATACCTCTGTATATTCATGGACTTTTATGGATGACATGCATTTTTCTTATGAGTGAGGAATCCACCCCGCTGCCCTCCCTCAAGGCCCTGGCCGCCTTCGAGGCGACCGTGCGGCTGGGCTCGATGACCGCGGCCGCGCGCGAGCTCGGCAGCACCCAGCCGGCCGTCTCCCAGCGGATACGCACGCTCGAGGACCTGCTCGGTGTCCCGTTGTTCGATCGCGCCACCCGGCACATGCGGCTGACGCGCGACGGCGAAGCTTTTCACGAGGAGATCGCAGGCCCGCTGCAGCGCATCCACGGCGCCAGCCGCCGCCTTCAGTCGCGCGCCATCGCCCGCCACCGGGAAGTGGTGGTTGCCGCGAACTTCGGCTTCGCCCACCGTTGGCTTCTGCCGCGGCTGCCGCGCCTGGAATCGGCATTCCCCGGCACGCACTTCGAGATCTTCCCCGTGGATCGCGACGACGCGCGCGAGATGACGAGCGCCGACCTGTCCATTCGCTTCGGCCCGTTTGCCGCCCTGCGGGACAACGAATGGCCATTGATCCGGGAATCGGTTTCGCCCGTGTGCAGCCCGACCTGCCGGAAACGATTCGAGCTCAAAGACGTCCTCGGGGCTGAGGACCTGTACAAGACACCCCTGCTGCACATGGACGAGCGGGACCCCCGCTGGATGAACTGGCAGGAATGGTGCGAGCGCGCAGGCATAGAGACACCGGTCCGTACGACCCGTTTCAACCACAACAACTACCCGTTGTTGCTGAGCGCCGCCGCCGAAGGCAAAGGTCTGGCCCTGGGCTGGGCCGGCCTGATCGAGTCCATGATCGACGAAGGCACGCTGGTCGCGCTGGGCCCGAGCGTCGAGCGCCGCGACCGTGGCTATATTCTGACCGCGCGCCACCCCGGCAGCGCGATCATTGCGCCGATCGTCAACTGGTTCCGGCGACAGCCCCCGCGCGCCTGACGCCAGGCGGTACTTGTCGATCGGGGATCACCTGGTCCATGACCGGGGGGGTTGTACTTGAATACAGGAACGAATCACCGAATGCGTCACGTTTCACGACCTCCGGGCGAAGGCGGCGCCAGACTCCGACGAAGAGAAGATCCCGGGCCACCCGGTCGACCCACCACCACTACAAGCGAAAGTCTTTCCGCATGACGCCAGTCAAGCCTCTAATTATAGACACCCCGGAATTTTTAGACTCTTCGGGCGGGGAATTGTCAGATGTCCTTGCAGTAAACGATCTCGTGCTCAACGTAACCGGCGTTCTCGTAGAACCGCCGCGCCCTTCGATTGTCGCGCAAGCTCACTAACTTCACGCGTTTCACCCCGACGGACCGGCAGTGCTGCTCGGCCCGCTCCATCAACGCGGACGCCGTGCCGGTCCCCCTGTAACCCTCTCTTACGATCAGATCCGACACCCAGCCGTAGCGCCTATGCTCCGGCAGCAGGTGCAGATCCCCTTCCTCCTGCGATCCGATGAAAACCACCACGTAGCCGACTACCTCTTCTCCCTCCACGGCCAGGAACACCCGGCCCGACTGCGTCTCGCACAGGTGCAGCAGGTACTCAAAGTGCCCGGCGGCCATGGCTTGCCCCGGCGCACGGTCGGCGCTGAGCGCCCGCTCCCAATCCTGCAGCAGGGCCATGAGCTCAACCGCTGGCTCCAGGTACTCGGGGCTGTATTCGACAATATCCATGGATTTCAAAAGCGATTGGTGTGATTTCTACGGACTGAAGCAATACCCGATTCCGCTCGATCAGTAAATCTTCACCATCAACCTACCTCAAAGGTCAACGTCCCTGAGCGAGATGTCAATAAAACCGGGTTAGCCACTGTCGGGCTCGATCGCACTTGTTGGAGTACATTCTCACGAGACCCCACCTGACCTCATCATGCCTTTTGGTAATTCCTGGATAAAAGTGCTCGTTACTTCCGTGCTTTAATCGGATAGCGCCCCTATATCCATTGTATTAAAGAGCGGCTATCGCGA
>JBEPXV010000123.1:0-6307 GCA_041641695.1 Gammaproteobacteria bacterium
CTGGACGGGATTGACTACTGGACTTCCGACACGCTGTGGAACATGCGCCGGCTGCCGGAGCGGCTGGTGGTGCTCGGCGGCGGACCCATCGGCTGCGAGCTGACCCAATGTTTCGCCCGGCTGGGCAGCCGCGTCACGCAGGTGGAAATGATGCCGCAGCTCATGGGCCGCGAGGACCCGGACGTGGCGCAGCTTGTCCTCGAGCGGTTCCGGGCGGAAGGCGTCGACGTGCGCCTCGGCCACAAGGCGGCGCGGATCGAGCCGGGCGCCGACGGCCATGTCCTGGTCTGTGAGCATGAAAACGGCGAGGTGCGTATCGAGTTCGACGAGATCCTGGTGGCCCTGGGACGCAAAGCGAACGTCACGGGCTACGGCCTGGAGGAGCTCGGCATCGAGACGACGCCTTCGGGAACGATCCAGGTGAACCGATTCCTGCAGACCCGGTTTCCGAATATTTACGGGGTCGGCGACGTCGCGGGGCCTTACCAGTTCACCCATGTCGGTGCCCACCAGGCCTGGTTCGCGACGGTGAACGCGCTATTCGGCGCGTTCCGCAAGTTCCGCGTCGACTATTCGGTGATTCCCTGGGCGACGTTCACCGAGCCGGAGGTAGCGCGCGTGGGCCTGAACGAGACCGAGGCCCGCGAGCAGGGCGTCGAGCACGAGGTCACACGCTACGACCTGGCGGAACTGGACCGCGCCATCGCCGACCAGGAGGCGCACGGCTTCGTAAAGGTGCTCACGGCTCCGGGCAAGGACCGTATACTCGGCGCAACCATCGTCGGCGAGCATGCCGGCGACCTGATCGCCGAGTACGTCATGGCCATGCGCCACAAGCTCGGCCTCAACAAGATACTCGGCACCATCCACATCTACCCGACGCTCGCCGAAGCCAACAAGTTCGCCGCCGGCGAGTGGAAGCGGGCGCATGCGCCGCAAACGGTATTGCGTTGGCTGGAACGCCTTCACCGGTGGAACAGGGGAAGGCGGTGACCGGTAACTTGTAGTTGGTGATTCGTAATTTGTGATTCGCGACGGCGTGCAGAACGTCTTGCCCGTGTACCGGGCCACGATTATGCGGGAGTGGGCGCCGCCGGGGGCATGTAGTACAGGCTTGAGCTCGACCTACGTCAAGATTCCGGGCATGGATTGTCTCCAGGCCGCCTGCGTTCCCGGTATGATCGATCGGGGCCGCCAATACGTCAGTGCCTTCGGTGGTTATCTCTCCCCGATACTCGCTTGGTGAAAAAGCATCCGGCAGCGCCCTTGTGGTGATTTGAGGGAGGCGGCAAGGTTTTGCGCCGACCCCTTTGCTTACCGTGCTGCGAAATTTGTAGGTACGGGATTCAATCCCGACATATGCCAAAATCCGGGCACGGATCGAGTCGAGGGCACATGCGTCCTCGGTCATGATCGCTCGGGCCCCCCATTGTGTTGGTGCCTTCCGTAGGGATTCCGGCGGACCGCGGGATGACTGCCGGGGCCCACCCACACACGCTACACCAATTACCGGTCACTGATCACTCATTGCTGTCTGCCCCTTGCCCTACAAGCTGCCCCCCCACCTCGTCTTTTTCCCCCTCGCCGCCGCGTACGCCGCGGTGGCGCTGCCGGTGTCTGTGCTGGCCATGCAGACCGGCGGCGGCTGGCCGCCCGGTCTGGCCACCACCGCCGGGCACGGCCACGAGATGCTGTTCGGTTTCGCGCTGGCGGTGGTGGCCGGCTTCCTGCTGAACCGGGTCGGCCGTCCCTGGCTGTACGCGCTGGCGGGCTTGTGGCTGGCCGCGCGGCTCGCCTATCTCGCACAGCCCGGCGGGGCCGTGGCCACGGCGGCCAATATCGGTTTCGCGGCGTGCGCGGCCTGGCTGGCGGCCCCGCAGTTCATCCGCGCCGCCAAGAAGCTGCGCAATCAACTGTTCGGGCCGGCGGTGATCGCCCTGGCGTTGGCCGTCGCGGGCTTCCATGCCGCCGGTCTCGTTGCGGATGCCCGCTGGCAGCGCACGCTGCTGCACGAGGGGGTGGTGCTGTTCGCGCTGCTGATGTTCTTCATGGGCGGCCGGATCATCGCCCCCGCGGTAGCCGGCCATCTGCACCGCATCGGCATCCGGCTGGAGGCCCGGGTACAGCCCCGGCTCGAGGGCACGGCGTTGGCGCTGCTCCTCGCCGCACTGGTGCTCCTGCCTTTCCCGGCCACCGCGGCGGCCGGCGGCCTCGCGGTGGTGGCCGCCGGCATTGCCGCCGCGGTGCGCACCTGGCGCTGGCGGCTGTGGCACTGCCAGGGCCGGCCCGATCTGCTGGGCCTGGGGTTCGGCTACGCCTGGCTGGCGGCCGGCCTGTTGTTGATGGGCGCCGCGCTCGCCCTCGATTCCCGGCTTTTCACCAACGCCCTGCATGCCGTGACAGTCGGGGCGCTGGGCAGCCTGACAATCTCGGTGATGGCGCGGACCCGGATGCTGCGCGCCAGGCAGGACCCGGCAACAGCGCCCGGCATTCCGCTTGCGGTCGGGCTTGTCGGGGTGGCGGCGCTCGCCCGCGTGACGGCGCCGGCATGGCCGCTCGGCCCCTGGTACGCCTACTGGGCGGGGGCGGCCGCGTGGGCGCTGGCGTATCTCCTTCTGCTGCGGTTGCTGATACGGGTGCCCGCTCGCGGCTGACGGCGGCGCACCGGGATGACGCGTCAGGTCAGAGCGGGGCGCCGCAGCGCTGCTGCCGGCGGCTGATCAGAACGGATTGGGGCCGGGTGGAAGGCTAGAATCTGACTTTCATCTTGACGCGGTCGCCCGTGAACTTAAACTTCATCGGCCCGTAGCCGCCGAGGCTGAGGGAATCGATGTAGTCATATTCGGGCGGCGTTCCGCGGGCCCGGGAGGCGGCCGCGGACGTCGTACAACCCGGGCGCTCGACGCACCGGGCGCTGTCGAGGTATCGCAACCGGTCAGGGGACGCCTGCCCGGCCCGCGGGCGCCAGTCGCTCAGGACCGGCAGAGCCGCCGTCACCGTCGCACGGGCGATTACCTGCTCAGTGGCGGGCCGGGCCGTGTCATCGGCCGCCGCCGTCCAGCCGAAGGCTGCTATGCAGGTGAATCCCAGGGTCTGTATACCGCGCATGGTTCAAACCTCTTCCCGCCGCCAGCGGGGACTGGTTTATACACTGAAAAAGATAGTACCCCCGTATGGCGGTGGGATGGTTTATTCCCGGCGAAAGACCATTTTTTGTGCACACATGGTACTTGTTTTGCGCGATCGGTCGATTCGACGTGAAAAACGGTACTTTTCTGGCTAAGCTGTACTCACAATCCCCGACTTCCCCTTCTTACGTGCGGAACCTGCAGCAGAAGTTCAGAAAGCACCCGGGCTGCCGCGAGCGACACTTGCGTCGCAAGCTTCACAACCCGCTGTTCGCACCGGCCGAGCGGGACACTTCCGTGGAAGCGCTGGACGCCGAGCAGCGCCGCGACGACGACGAGCTGAGCGCGTTTCTTCAGTCGGTCAAGGACCTGGTGTCACGGGTAAGCCAGCTGTCGCCGGACAGCGATACCCGTGAAGTCGTGGAACTGAAGAAGCAAACGGATGCCCACTACGAGCAGTGCCTGGGCCTGCCCGGCGACCAGCGGCGCGTCAAAGCCGCATTGATCAAGCTGATCACGGAGCTGACCCGGCTGAACATGCAGACGCTCCACGACACGCCCTCGCTGGTGGCGCTGCAGGATGAGCAGGTCAAGCGCCTGGCGCACTTCACCCGCCTCGAGTTTCCGCTGACCGGCGACATCTGCCGCGAGCAATCGCCGCTTGCCGATGGCGACCTGGTCCCGACCCTGCTGAGCGAGCCCCCGGACGCGGTGAAGGCCGCCCTCGGCCTGTTCGACGCCGAGCGTATCAATTCGATTCGTGAAGAAGCCCGCGCCCTGATAAGCACGCGCCGCGCCGAAGGCCACGACATGAGCCGGGCGGCGGAGAACCTGGCCCTGATGGACAGGCACCTCGAGAGCTGAGTCCGCCGCAATCCGGTCGTCCCGCCGTGCTGTTGCCCGCTATGTCGACGATCTTCCTGCCCGCCAGCGAGCATCGCCGGTTGGCGACGCGGATCAGGCCACGCGGGTGCTGCGCCCGCCGGTGGTCGCCAGGAGGCGATCGGGCTTGATCGGGAATACCGTGTTGGGTGTGCCTCCGGCGGCCCAGATTTCGTCGAACGCGAGCAGGGCTTCGTCGATCAGGGTTTCCACCGGCTCGGGATGCCCGAACGGCGGGACACCGCCGATGGCGTAGCCGGTATGGGCGCGTACGAAGGCCGCGTCCGCCATGCCCACCGCGGCGCCGACCTGTTCGCTGATCACGTCCTCGTCGACACGGTTGCCGCCCGCGGTGAGAACAAGCACCGGCCGGTCGTCGCCGGCACGGAAGACCAGCGACTTGACGATCTGGTCCAGCTCGCAGCCGATGGCATCCGCGGCCTGCTGGGCGGTGCGCGACGGTTTGTCGAACTCGACCACCCGCGACTCCGGGGCATACTCGTCCAGCACCGCCTGAAACCGCCTGGCCTTGGCGCTCAGCTCCGAGGACCGTTTCAGATCATTCACGCCGCCCACCCCGCGTTCCGCGTCGGGCGCTCGTCTGCCTGCCGTTTTTTGTCATTGCTTCCAGTACCCCTTGGCCTTTCCTGTTACCAGCTGTTGCGAAGCTCTCGAAGCTTGATGAAGACGGCTTGCGGGTCCGGGTCCTCTGGCAGATCCGGAAACACCTCCCGGAGCCCGGCGATCACGGAGGGTGAACGCAGCCGAAAGAAGGTATTGATCTCCTTTTCCTGGGCCAGGGTCGTCACCATCGCGTGCGTCGGATCCTGCTTCTCCACTTCCGGCAGCAGGCGCGCGGCCCTTTCGTTGTCGGGCTCCCGGTCCAGGGTGAACTTCAGGTTGTTGCCGATATAGTCGTGCCCCGGATAGATCCGCGTGTCCTCCGGCAGCTTGTCGAGCTGCGTGACGAAGGTCTTGTACAGCTCCTCGGGGTGGCCGCCGTTATGGCAGTTCCCGGCGCCGGCATTGAACAGGGTGTCGCCGCAGAACAGCCCCGGCGTATCGGTATGCGACAGCAGGCATACGTGGCACATGGTATGCCCGGGGGTATCCAGCGCCTCGAGCTCGATGGTCTTGCCGACCCTGACCACGTCCCCGGCTTTCAGCCCCACGTCCACGCCGCGGATACTGCGGCCGGCGTTGTGGTGCGCCAGCAACCTGGCACCGGTGGCCTCGATCACCGGGCCATTGCCCCCGGTATGATCGGGATGCTCATGGGTATTCAGCACCTGGGTAATCCCCCAGCCCTTGTCCCGCGCGGTGTCCAGGCAGCGCCTGTGGTCCAGCGGGTCTATGGCCAGGGCCTCCCCGGTCTCCGGGCAGGCGACCAGGTAGTTGAAGTTGCGCAGCGCATTGGCGGTCCAGATCTGTTCGACGAGCATGGCTCTGTTCCGTCGTGGGGCTTTTTGAAACTATAACCCGAATGGCCTCTGCATGTGAAAGGCCGGGCCAACCTATCGTTGCCGTATTGTGCGCACGGGGCTTCTATATCCGGGTCGTGTCCGGGGAACCGGCGCGGTATTGGTCCAGCAGGTCGCCGATGCGGTCGGTTTCCACCAGGGGGACGCCCCGGTCCGGGTACGTCATCGCCGCGTCGAGCTCATTGACTACGTACACGGCCCACTGCCAGGGGCCGGCCCAGATATCAGCGGGCCGCGCCGGGAGTTGGCGCTGGTCGGCGAACAGGTACGCCGGCGACAGCTCGCGGGCCCGGCGCTCGATGCGACGGTTCCAGGCCGGCAGCACCCAGCCGGTACGGATGTCGAAGCGCGCGGCCGTGTGCTCGATGCAGCGGTCGTCGAAGGAAATGATCACGCAGCGCCCCGCGACGTCCTCGAGGGCGGCCATTACCCATTCCGTGACGGTCTCGACACCGTGGCGCTTCAGGGATTCTGTCTTGATCTCGACGAACGCAGTCACCGACGGATGCCGCGCCAGCCAGCCGGCGAACGCCGCGAGCGTGGCAATCGGTGTGCCGGCGAACCGGTCTCCGAACCGGGCGGGATAACAGGCACTCAGGTTCCCGAGCTCTTCGGCACTGCGGTCGAGGACCGACCCGGCCACCCCGGTCAACCTTCTGGTATCGGCGTCGTGAAACAGCACCGGCACGCCGTCGCGCGTGCACTGGACATCGGTTTCGACCCAGGTGGCACCGTGCAGCACCGCCTGCTGGTAGCCGAGCAGCGTGTTCTCGGGAAACGCGTCGGGGTAGCCGCGGTGCGCCACCAGGGAGAGCT